>NZ_JAMYRC010000040.1:0-54894 GCF_040321205.1 Mesorhizobium sp. M0496
ACTTGCAAGCAGGGGGCCGTCCACATATGAGCACCGGAAGCGCAGAAAGCCGTCATTCGCAGGCCGGCATCACCTGAATATCGACATGCCTAGGCCTGCTTGACGTATCTGCGCCAGCTGTGCTCCGGGCGGAAACCGAGCACCTCGCGCGCCTTGCGGTTGGAGAGCAGCGTCTCGTATTCGCTGAGTTCGGCCTTGACCGGTACGCCGGGATAGAACCGCTTCAAGAGTTCGGCGGTCGGCAAATCGGACGAGGTATCGTCGTTGGCGGCGTTGAACACCTGATAGCCGAGGCCGTCCTTCTCGATGGCGCGCAGCGTGATCTGGCCGAGATCGCGCGCGTCGACATAGCTCCAGGCGATGCGCTTGCGGAACCCCGGATCGGCGAACCATTTTGGAAACAGCGAATATTCGTGCGGCTCGATGACGTTGCCGATGCGCAAGGCATAGATGTCGGTGCCATCGCGCTGCGCAAAGGCGCGAGCCGTCTTCTCGTTGACGACCTTGGACAGTGCGTAGCTGTCCATCGGATCGACATCGTACTCCTCGTCGAGCGGGAAATATTTGGGATCACGCGGCTCATTGGCGAAGACGAGGCCATAGGTCGTCTCGCTCGAGGCGATGATAACCTTGCGGATGCCGAGCTTCACCGCCGCCTCGATGACATTGTAGGTGCCGAGCGCATTGATGCGGAACACTTCGTTGTCGGTGGTGATCATGATGCGCGGGATGGCGGCAAAGTGGACCACCGCATCGACCGGCTGCGGGCGCAGCGACGGGTCGAATTCATGCAGGCCCATATAGCTCGACAGCGCGTTGAACACCTGCCCGCTGTCGGTGATGTCGGTGATCAGCGTACGCACCTTGGGATTGTCGAGCAGCTTGGTGTCGATGTTGAGCACCTGGCAGCCCTGCTCCACCAGATATTGCACGACATGGCGTCCGGCCTTGCCGCTGCCGCCGGTGAACATGATCCGCTTCGTCATTTTGCTCTCCACATCATCTGGGATTTATGTGTATTGTCAGACAATATCGCCATCCGCAACCACCTCGCCTGCAAAACGGCAGCGCCTGACATCAATCATTGCAACAGGACTTGAAGACATGAATACGACTGCCGCGAGCGAAAAGATCGGCTTCATCGGCCTTGGTCTGATGGGGCACGGGATCGCCAAGAACATCGTCGACAAGGGCTACAGCCTGACCTTTCTCGGCCGCAAGAACCGCAAGCCGGCGGAAGACCTTATTGGCCGCGGCGCCACTGAAGCATCGACCTCGCGCGATGTGGCGGCGGCATCGACAATCGTCTTCATCTGCGTCACCGGCTCACGCGAGGTCGAAGCGATCATTCGTGGCCCAGGCGGCCTCAAGGAGGGTTTGAAGAAGGGCTCGGTCGTCGTCGATTGCTCGACCGCCGATCCAGTCTCGACGGTGGCACTGGCAGCGGAACTGAAGGCGCTCGGCGTCGATTTCGTCGACGCGCCGCTGAGCCGCACGCCGAAGGAAGCCTGGGAAGGCACGCTCGACGCCATGGTCGGCGCGCCGGACGCTCTCTTTGCCAGGGTGAAACCGGTGATCGAAACCTGGGCCGGCCGCATCGTCCATATCGGCGACACCGGCGACGGCCACCGCATGAAGCTGCTCAACAATTTCATCTCGCTCGGCTACGCCGCGATCTATGCCGAGGCATTGGCGCTTGCGCAGAAAGTCGGCATCTCGCCGCCGCGCTTCGACAGCGTCATCCGCAACGGCCGCATGGATTGCGGCTTCTACCAGACCTTCATGCGCTGGACGCTGGAGGGCGAGCGCGACGCCCACAAATTCTCGATCGCCAATGCCTTCAAGGACCTGACCTATCTGGAATCGATGGCGGGTGCGGCCGGCATCGCCAACCCGCTCGGCAACGCGACCAAGAACTCCTTCGCCGGCGCCCATGCCACCGGCCCGGCCGAGCAATTCGTGCCGATGCTGGCAACCCATATCGGCAAGGTCAACGGCGTCGACCTGATGCCAATGAAGGATGGCAAGAAGCAAACGATCTGAGTGCTTGCCAGGCGCAGGTGCCGATCACCGCCTCCACCGTCCTATCCCATCGTCGGTGTTTTCAAGCAGCTTGTGCACAGCGTTGCGCGCCGCGGCTGGACGCCGCAGGCGGATGTTCTTCTCGATCGCTTCATGCAGCTTCTGCGCCTGCCGCTGGTCGCTGACCTGCTGCGTCGTGAACGCGAAGAGATGATCGAGCGCCGACTCGATCAACACGCCGAGCGGCACCAGAAGGTCGTTGCCGGAGGCGCGAAGGATGGCCAGATGAAAACGCGTGTCGGCACGGATACGCTCCTGCAGGCTCAAGGCCTCGCCCATTTCGCGGCAGGCCTGGCTGATCTCCGCCATCTGTTCGTCGTTGCGCCGCGTGGCGGCAAAGGCCGACGCCTCCGGCTCGATGATGTGACGAAACTCCTGCACGGTGCGCAGGAAAGCCTCGCGGTCGGGCGCCGTCGCGTACCAGGCAAGCACGTCGCGGTCGAGCAGGTTCCAGCGCTCCTTAGGCTCGACCCAGCTGCCGATCTTGGGCCGCGATGCCAACAGGCTTTTCGCCATCAGCATCTTGATGGCTTCGCGCACCGCAGAACGGCTGACATTGAAGATCTCGGCCCATTTGGCTTCGTTGGGCAGGATGGTGCCGGGCGGATAGTCGCCACGCACGATCCGCAGCCCAATTTCACCGGCCAGCGAGACATGAACGCTCGCTCCCGGAAAGTGCGCGGCACCAGTAACCCGCATGACGCCCGGATGGCGGCTGGCGTGTGCCATGGGCCGGTCGGCGCGTTTGTTTGACTTCTCGTCCGGCATCCACATTCCAATGCGTCGGCCGCCTATCATCCGGACAGGTCCGAACTTTACGCGGCGCGCCGATCTCGTTGCCGAAAAATCCAAACCATGGACGCGCGAAAGCCGGAGCCTGTTGCCCCAACCATTGCGTCCCGTTCAGGAGTGACGGGACGCCCGTTGCCGGGCGCCCCGAAATCGAGAACCTACTTCTGGATGCAGGTGTCGACCGTGTCCTTGGTGCATTCGTCGAGGCCGGTGAACACCGGATCGGCGACGGCCTTGCCTTCGACCAGGTCGATCATCACCGACGGTGCCTTGTAGCCCATTTCGAACGGCCGCTGACCGACAAGCGCGGTCACGAGGCCGTCACGGGCGATCGCCACCTCGTCGCCGATCGTGTCGGCGGCACCGACGACGAAGTCGTTGCTGGCTATCCGGTCCTTGAGCGGTCCGAACAGATCGCGATAGGGCTGCGGCGCGCCGAACAGCGGCCAGCCGCCCATGATGCCGAAGGCGTCGAGCTTGGGGTTGGCGGCGAGGATGTCGGTCATCGCCTGCACGCCCTTGGCGCCGTCGTCATTGGTGAATACCGGGCAGCCGGCAACTTCGGTCCAGCCACCTTCACCGGCAAGTGCGGCAAGGCCCTCCTTGCCCGACAGTGCGTCACGCATGCCCTGGGCGCGGCGCAGGATGTTGTCGGCGGCCGGGTTGCCCTCGATCGTGCAGATCGTGCCGCCGTTCGGCTTGCCCTTCTTGATGTACTCGCCGATCTTGTGACCCATCAGATAGTTGTCGGTGCCGAGATAGGTCTTGCGAAGGGCTGCATCTTCCTTGCTGAGATCCGCATCGAGCGTCATGATCGGGATCGTCGGATTGGCGGTCTTGATCGTCTGCGCGATCAGTGGGGCGTTGGACGGCGAAATCGCCATCGCCACGGTGTCGGCCTTGCTCAGCATGTCCTGGACGATCTGCGCCTCGCCGGCTTCATCGGAAGTCGACGCCGGGCCGGTGTAGAAGCACTCATATTCCGAGCTGGCGTTTTCCTTGTTCCATTTCTCGCAACCCTGGTGAATGGCTTCGAAGAACGGATTGTCGAGACCTTTCACGACAATGACGAGCTGTTTCTTGGCCAAAGCCGGCCCGGCGCCAAGCGCCATGGCGGCGACGGCGGCGAGCAAAAGTGTTTTCCTCATGTCAGTCCTCCCTTGGAAACAGACGGACACGGCGTGCCCGCCACACAGATCGACCGGATGCGTGATGACAGAGGGTCGTTGTGCGAGCGCTCATGTCATACGCCAGGCCGATAAGTATTTTCATTTCGGTCAGCCAGATCGAAAACTGACTGGCAACGACCGACAATCCTCTGATAATCCCGCGCGGCAGGCCGGCATGGGATCGGTATATTGATTTAATCCTCCGAAGCTCAGCTAATCTCGGCTCGCGGCCAACGTCAATGCCATTTGTCCTACAAAACTGATTTTTCGAAAGATTCAACCCCGTCTCGCAACAGCCCCCGGCCGCATTTCCGTGACTATCGCCAATTCTTATTCGTCTGACAATTGACGCCTGCGCAGGCATTCGCGTAGATGCAGGTCAGCGCTGTTTCCGGGAGGAGCTGGAAAAGCGTGGCGAAAGCTGCGCCCGGTCCACCGGAAAAGCAGGCAAGGCACGGGAGGTAAAGGCTGGTGGCGGTTCTCGAACTCACCAACATCTCAAGGCATTTCGGCGCCATCCAGGCGGTCAATGACGTTTCGCTGTCGATCGAGCCTGGACAGGTGGTCGGCCTGATGGGCGACAACGGCGCCGGCAAGTCGACGCTGGTCAAGATGATCGCCGGCAATTTCCGCCCGAGCCATGGCACCATGCACATGGATGGCAAGGAATTGATCCTGCACAAGCCGGCGGAAGCCCGCCAGCACGGCATCGAGATCGTCCATCAGGATCTGGCGCTCTGCAACAATCTGACCGCGGCGGCGAATGTCTATCTCGGCCGCGAATTGCGCCGCGGCCTAGGGCCGCTCCGCATCCTCGATTATGCGACGATGTACAAGCGCGCCGGCCAGCTCTTCGCCGAATTGAAGTCCGAGACCCGTCCGCGCGACCTCGTCAAGCAGATGTCGGGTGGCCAGCGCCAGGCCGTGGCGATTGCCCGCACCATGCTGTCGCAGGCCAAGATCGTGCTGATGGACGAACCGACGGCCGCAATTTCGGTGCGCCAGGTCGCCGAGGTGCTGAACCTGATCCGCCATTTGCGCGACCAGGGCATCGCCGTGGTGCTGATCAGCCACCGCATGCCGGATGTCTTCACCGTCGCCGACCGCGTCATCGTCATGCGGCGCGGCCGCAAGGTCGCCGACAAGACGATTGCGTCGAGTTCGCCCGAGGAAGTCACCGGGCTGATTACCGGCGCCATCGAACAGGTTTGATTTCAAGCGTTTTCACTATGACAGCAGATGAAGGTCAACGATGGCACTGACAATTGACCAGCCGATCGAGCACAAGCAGCAATCCTTGCTGGCAAGGCTGTTTGCCAGCCAGACTTTCTGGGTGGTGATCTCCGTCATCCTCGCCTGCCTGTTCCTATCGTTTGCCACCGACGCCTTCGCCACGTCGAAAAACCTCTACAACATTACCCGCAACATCACCTTCGTCGCTATCATCGCGCTCGGCATGACCTTCGTCATCATCACCGGCGGCATCGACCTGTCGGTCGGCTCGGTGCTGTGCCTGTCATCGATGGTGCTGGCCGTCACCATGCATGCCGGCTACTCGATCGAGGTCGGCATTCTGGCCTCTATCGCAACCGCGCTCGCCATCGGCGCCTTCAACGGCGTCCTGATCGCCTACCTTGGCTTTCCACCGTTCGTGGTGACGCTCGGTGTGCTGTCGATCGCCCGCAGCCTGGCGATGGTCGCCTCCAACAACACCGTCGTCTTCCAGTTCGGGCCAGACCACGCCAAACTGCTGGCATTGGGCGGCGGCGCCTGGGTGTTCGGGATCGCCAATCCGGTTCTTTACATGATCGTTCTGGCGCTGATCACCGGCTTCATCCTGCGCTGGACCAAATTCGGCCGGCATATCTTCGCCATTGGCGGCAACGAACATGCGGCGACGCTGACCGGCGTCCCGGTGCGCAAGATCAAGGTTGCCGTCTACATGATCTCGGCGCTGTCGGCAGGCATTGCCGGCATCATCCAGACCGGCTGGCTGGGCGCCGTCACCACCAATCTCGGCACCGGCATGGAGTTGCAGGTGATCGCCGCCACCGTCATCGGCGGCGCCAATCTGGCCGGGGGCGTCGGCACTGCCTTCGGCGCCATCGTCGGCGCCGCCCTGATCGAAGTGATCCGCAACAGTCTTGGCCTTCTCGGCATCAATGCCTTCTGGCAAGGCGTATTCATCGGCGGCGCCATCCTGCTGGCGGTGCTGTTCGACCGCATCCGCAATTTCCGCCGCAGCGATTAAGACCATGATCCCGAAAAGTGGAAACCGGTTTTCTCGGACAAACGGAACCGTTTGCCCAGAGATCATGGTCAAACGACAAAACAGTCCGTGACAAGCTCCCTTTTCAGCCTCGATGGGCGGCTTGCGCTGATTACCGGTTCTGGCCAAGGCATAGGTTTTGCCTTGGCTCGCGGTCTCGCTGAACACGGGGCGAGCGTGGTGCTGAACGGCCGCGATGCCGCCAGGATCGACGGCGCCGTCGAAAAGCTGCGTGCCGCCGGCTTCAAGGCGCACGCCTCGACCTTCGACGTTACCGATTTTCAGACGGTCGACACGGACATTGCCCGAATCGAGTCCGAGATCGGCGCCATCGATATCCTCATCAACAATGCCGGCGTGCAGTTCCGCGCCCCGCTCGAGGATTTTCCCGAGGAGCAATGGGAGCGGCTGTTCAAGACCAATGTGTCGGGCGCCTTCCATGCCGGCAAGGCGGTCGCCCGCCACATGATCCCGCGCGGCAAGGGCAAGATCATCAACATCGGTTCCGTGCAGAGCGAGCTGGCCCGGCCCAACATCGCACCTTACACCGCCACCAAGGGCGCGATCAGGAACCTGACCCGGGGCATGTGCGCCGACTGGGCCAAACACGGCCTGCAGATCAACGCGATCGCGCCCGGTTATTTCCGCACGGAGATGAACCAGGCGCTGGTCGACAATCCGGAATTTTCCTCCTGGCTGGAAAAGCGCACGCCCGCCGGGCGCTGGGGCAATGTCGACGAACTGATCGGCGCCGCCGTGTTCCTCGCCTCCGACGCATCCTCCTTCGTCAACGGCCATACGCTTTACGTCGATGGCGGCATGACGGCTTCTGTTTGAGGGGGCGCTCTTCCCTTCCCCTTCTTGTGGGAGAAGGGGAAACCTATCGCTCAGTCTGAAAATCCGCCCGCATCAGCCGTCCTCCACGCTCGGCACGAACGCCCGTCTTGACGCAGGCCCAAACTCAGCCGCACTATCCCCGTTGCAGGCGAAGGGAGGCCAGTCGTCTGCGGGAGGAATACCCATGACGGAAGCGATCAGGCTCTACTGGGGCCGGTTCGGACATGTTTCTGTCCTCAATGTCGCAAGCGACTTCGTCACCCATGCCCATGTCGAGGCGCATCTGATCATCTGGTTGGAAGGCACGGCCGGGGAGATGACCATCGGCCGCGAGACCGTGCGGCTCGGACCCGACACAGCCGCCGGCATCAACTCCTTCCAGCCGCACAGCCATGTTCTGTCGCAAAACGGGACGCCCGGTCTGTTTCTCGCCTTCTACATCGATCCGGACTGGGCGCGGCGCCGCCGCGACCTGCCTGCGTCCGCGCCGCTGTTTGCGCAAGCCGCGATCACGCTGGAGCCCTGGCTGCATCAGGCCGCCGCCAATCTGCTCGACCATCTCAGCGACAATGAGAGCGTCGACGATATTGCCAATTACGAGATCGAGCGTTTCATCGACTCAGTGCTCGACGCCGACGACGCCTCGGCGCCGCAGGAGGCCCGTGTTCGCATCAACACGATGCAGGATTTCCGTGTCCGCAAGGCGATCCAGTTGATGAAGGCCAATGTCTGCGAGCGCATCTGCTTCGACGACGTGGCGCGCAGTGTCGGCCTGTCGCGGCCGCATTTCTTCGCACTGTTCAAGGAGCAGACCAATCTGACCCCCAATGTGTACTGGAACACGTTGCGCATGGAGGAAGCAGTGCGGCAGTTGCAGTGGTCGCAGGAGCCGCTGATCTCGGTCGCCTGCAATCTCGGCTTCACCACACAGGGCAATTTCTCGCGCTTCTTCCGCGACCATGTCGGCGTGCCGCCGACGCTCTACCGCGAGGCCGCGCGGGCGATCGCCTGAACCGACCGCCGCCACCCTTTTTCAGACTCCTTGATAGGCGTTCAAGACGCATTGATAAGCGTCCCTGAAATGGCCGCCCTACCCTTGCCCAGCTGTCGCATTTGCAAGGGAATATCCATATGGCGAAAGTCACCATCTCCAGCGTTATCGACGCGCCGGTCGAAAAGGTCTGGGCGCGCGTACGCGATTTCAACGGTCTGCCTGGCTGGCATCCGCGCATGGTGGAAAGCCATATCGAGGACGGCAAGGACGCTTCGACGATAGGCTGCGTGCGCAACTTCCAGCTCGCCAGCGGAGCACGTATCCGCGAAAAGCTGCTCGACTTCTCCGATCAGAATTTCCTCGTCAGCTATTCAATCCTGGAAACTCCGCAACCGCTGACCAACCACAAGGCGACGCTGCAGTTGCGTCGCGTCACCGATGGCGACCGCACCTATGCCGAATGGACCGCCAGCTTCGACGCAGCACCCGAGGAAGCCGACAAGCTGGCCGAGGGCATGGGCGCCAATGTTTTTCAGGGCGGCTTCAACGCCCTGAAAAGCCATTTTGCCGGCCAGAGCTGACAGGAGCCAAGCCATGGCGCTAGCACTGCAGACTTTTGCAACGGTTAAGGACGCCAACGCGGCGCTGAAAGCCGCTGGCACTCGCTATCTCGGTGGCGGTACACTCGTGGTCCGCGCCGCCAATGAAGGCGATGTTTCGGTCTCCGGCCTTGTCAGGTCGACCGAGCCGTCGCTGTCCACCATCGCTGTCGCTGGCGGCAAGGTCCGCATCGGCGCTTCGGTGACCATGGCGGCGATCGCCCGCCATCCGGACCTCGGCGACCTTGCCAAGGCCGCCCGCGCCGTTGGTGGCCCGGCAGTCCGCAACATGGCGACCGTCGGCGGCAATCTGTTCGCGCCGGCTCCCTATGGCGATTTCGCTGTTGTCCTGCTGGCGCTCGACGCCATTGTCGGCGCCGATGACGGCGAAACGCCGATCGAGACCTTCCTGGCCAATCGGGAAGGCAGCAGCGCCATCATCACTTCCGTGAGCTTCACGCTTCCGAAGGCCGACAGTTTCCGCTTCCTGAAAGTGTCGCGGATCAAGCCCAAGGGCGTCTCGGTGCTCAGTATCGCCAGCGTTCTGGAACTGGCGCCGGGTGGCACCGTGTCTTCGGCGCGGATTGCACTGGGCTGCATGGCGGACCGGCCAATGCGTGCCAAAGCGGCGGAAAAAGCGCTGATCGGCCGTAGCCTGACCAGGGACGGCATCGCGCCGGCATTGGCCGTCGCGGTCGAGGGCACCTCGCCGATCACCGATCCGATTGCCAGCGCCTGGTATCGCAACGAAGTGCTGCCGGTCCATCTCGGCCGGCTGTTGATCGCATAATATTTCGTTCGGGGGCCCGCGTCTGTCCGATGGTTCGGGCAGGCGCGCTGGGAGGGAAAATATGGCAAAGGTTCCGGTTCAGTTCACGCTCAACGGCGCGGAAACGGCCGAATTCGTCGACAGCGGCACGACGCTGCTGCACGCCTTGCGCGACAAGATTGGCGACACCTCGCCGAAGGGCGGCTGCCATCAGGGCACTTGTGGTGCCTGCTCGGTCATCATCGACGGCGAACTCAGGCTCTCCTGCCTGACGCTGGCCGAGACCTGTAACGGTGCCGCCATCACCACGACGTCGGGGCTTTCGGAAGCCGGCGTGCTGCACCCGCTGCAGCGTGCCTTCCTCGACGCCTTCGCCACGCAATGCGGCTTCTGCACGCCGGGCATGATCATGGCCGCCAAGGTGCTGCTCGGCCACACGCCCGACCCCAGCCGCGATGAGGTGGTCGAGGCGCTGTCGGGCAACATCTGCCGCTGCACCGGCTACGAGCCGATCATCCAGGCGGTGCTGACCGCCGCGCGTTCCAACTCTCAGAACGCGGCCTAGAGCCGGATGATTTCAGGTCGATTCGACCTGAAATCTGAATCCGCCTCTAAATCAAAGAGATAGAGCATGATGTCGTCCGAAAACCGCTTCACACTTTTCGGCATCATGCTCTGAGGGAACAAAAGAATGGAACTGCGCAAGAGCTACTTCGCCGATGTCCGCAAGGACGATCTGCACGAGATCGGCCAGCCGAGGCCACGCTCGGATTCGCCCGGCCATGTCACCGGCAAGACCGCCTTTTTCGCTGACCGCAACTTCCCCGGCATGCTGCACCTGAAGATGGTGCGCAGCCCGCATCACCATGCCCGCATCCGCTCGATCGACACCTCGGAGGCGGAAAAGCATCCGGGCGTGGTGAAAATTCTGACCGCCAAGGACGTGCCGCACAATGTCTACACCATCCTCATCCTGATCCAGATCGGGCCGGAGGACGAAACCGTGCTGGCCGACGGCAAGGTGCGCTGGAAGGGCGAGGCCGTGGTGGCGGTGCTGGCCGAGACCGAGCGCGCCGCGCAAGAGGCTGCCGCCAAGGTCAAGGTCGACTACGAGGTGCTGCCAGCCGTCTTCGACATGGAAGAGGCGCTGAAGCCCGGCGCGCCTCTGGTCAATGAGTACCACGGCCAGAACTACTACCTCTATGACAGCGGCGAGTGCCGCAAGGTGCGCTTCGGCGATGTCGAGGCGGGTTTCGCCGGCGCCGACCACATCCTGGAGCAGAGCTACCAGTCCTCGCCGATCGAGCATGCGCCCACCGAGACGACGGGCTGCGTCGTCGCGCCCCAAGGCAATGACCGCTTCACCTGCTACACCAACACGCAGGCGATGTTCTTCACCCTCGACAACACCTCGATCATCCTGCAGATGCCCGGCAGCAAATTGCATTTCGTCGGCGGCACCGTCGGCGGCGGCTTTGGCGGCAAGGTCGACGTCATCGTCGAGCCGATCGCCATCCTCGGCGCAAAATTAACCGGGCGACCGGTCTGTTTTATCTACAGCCGCGAGGAGGAGATGCAGATATCGTCACCTCGCGCGGCCGAAAAGGTCGTCATCAAGGACGGCGTCATGAAGGACGGCCGTATCGTCGCGCGCAAGGTCACCGGCTACACCGATGCCGGCGCCTATTCCCGCCATTCGCCTTACGGCGCGCAGAAAGGCGCCGGGCACTATCCCGGCCCGTACACGATCCCCAATGTCTGGATCGATACCTACTGCGTCTACACCAACCGCACGCCCTCCTCCGCCATGCGCGGCTTCGGCGTCACCATTGGCGACTTCGCGCTGGAGGTGCAGATGGACAAGCTGGCGCGGCTGATCGGCATGGACCCGCTCGAATTCCGCTTCATCAACGCCTATCGCGACGGCGACATGAAGGCGCACCGCCAGCCGACCGAGGGCGCAGCGCTGATCGAGTGCATGCAGGAAGCCTCGCGCGCCGCCAACTGGCCGGTGGCGGAGAAATTCATGGCGATGTCCTCCTACGTGAAGGGAGTTTGAGATGGCGATCAGGCGCGGACGCGGCGTCGCCGCGATCAATTATCCCACAGGCATGAACCTCGGCGGCGACCCGACCCAGGCGCTGGTGCATTCGACGCCGACCGGCAATTTCATGGTGACGCTGTCCAGCGTCGATCTCGGCCAGGGCATGAAGCAGATCATGGCGCAGATCTGCGCCGAGACGATCGGCGTGCCGACCGACCGCGTCGTCGTCGACACCGCCGACACCGACACCGGCCCGCATTGCATGGGAACCTTCGCCTCGCGAGGCACGCACCGCGCCGGCAATGCCGTCATCCAGGCCGCCAGGGAAGCCCGCCAGGTGATGCTGGAGGTGGCGGCCGAGGAACTGGAGGTCAATGCCTCCGACCTCGAGACCGACGGCCAAGGCAACATCCTGGTCAAGGGCGCGCCGCAGAAGTCGATCTCGATCTTCGATGTCGCGCTGTCGGCGCATTTCAAGCGCGGCCGCTCGATCTCCGGCCGCGGCATGTTCCTGATCCCGCGCTCCTATCCAGAGAAGGAAACCGGCGCGATGAAGCCGTCGACCTGCTACGCGCATGCCTGCACCGTGGCCGAGGTCGAGGTCGATGACGAGACCGGCGAGGTGACCGTGCTGACGGTCAAGAACATCTTCGAGATCGGCCGCGCGTTGAACCCGAAGATGGTGGAGCAGCAGCTGGTTGGCGGCTCCTGGATGGGCATCAGCCACGCGCTCTACGAGACCACCGAACCCTACTACCCCAACCGCGACCATGGCGGCACCGACTTCAACCAATATCTGATGCCCGGCCCCGGCGATCTTGCGCAAACCGAGATCATCGTTCTTGAGCGTCCCTCGGCGGACGGACCCTATGGCGCCAAGGGACCGGGCGAAATGTGCGCCAACCCGCAAATCCCCGCCGTCGCCAATGCGGTCTTCGACGCCGTCGGCGTGCGCATCGACACGCTGCCGATCACGCCGGAGCGCATCCTGCGCGCGCTGAAGGCGCAAGCGGTAAGCTGAGGGCCGAAATGACCGGGACAAGCGCCGAGACTGTCGCGACCTCGCCGGAGGTGGTGGCGCGGCATCTGGCCGCCTCGCGCTATCTGGCCGATGAAAGCCTTTCGACCGCCATCTTTCTGGCGATCCGGCTGGGCAAGCCGCTGCTGCTCGAAGGCGCGCCGGGTGTCGGCAAGACGGAAGCGGCCAAGGCGATCGCCGCGCTGCTCGGCCGCGATCTGGTGCGGCTGCAATGCTACGAAGGCATTGACGCCGCGCATGCGCTCTACGAATGGAATTACCAGCGCCAGCTGCTCGCCATCCGCCATGCCGGCGAGCATGAGATCGACATCTACGACGACCGTTTCCTGATCGCCCGGCCGCTGCTGCAGGTGCTGAAGGCGCCCGAGCAGCGCGTGCTTCTGGTCGATGAGATCGACCGCTCGGACCATGAATTCGAAGCGCTGCTTCTGGAATTCCTTTCCGATTTCCAGATCAGCATTCCCGAGCGTGGCACCATCCGCGCCGCAGCACAGCCGATCGTCATCCTGACCTCGAACCGCACTCGGGAACTCGCCGAGGCGCTGCGCCGCCGCTGCGTCTATCACTGGATCGGCTATCCCGACGCCGAGCGCGAGGCCGCCATCATCATGCTGCGCGCCGGCAATGTGGCGCAAGCCACCGCACGCGCGGTGACGGCAGCCGTACAGACCATCCGGGCTCGCCCGCTGGCAAAGCCGCCAGGGATCGCCGAAGCGGTCGAATGGGCCAATGCCGCCACCATCCTCGAAAAAGGCGGCAGCCCGTGGCCGGAAGCCTTCCGCCGCGCCATCGGCGTGCTCATCAAGGACGAGGAGGATCTGTCCTACATAGCGCCGGAACTTGGCCGGATTGTCGAGGAGGCGCTGGCGTGAGCCGGGACCTCAACGACCCCTTCACCCCGTTCACGGGGAGAAGGTGCCCCGAAGGGGCGGATGAGGGGCAGCGCGAACCTCGAACGTTGGCGCCGCCCCTCACCTGCCTGCCGGCATCCTCTCCCCGTGAACGGGGAGAGGAGAGCTTACCCCGCGCGGCCACCCCCTTGCTCGGCTTCGGCCGCCTTCTGCGCCGCTACGGCTTTGCTGTAGCGCCCGAACAAGTCTCCGGCTTCATGCAGGCGGTGACGCTGCTCGGGCCGCGCTCGATGGCCGACATCCGCGAGGCAGCGCTCGCGACGCTAGCGCCGCCGCCCGACCGTCGCGACGAATTCGAGGCGCATTTCCAGAGCCATTTCTACGGCAATATATCCGCGGTGGTCGAAGGCGACGCGGACGAGGAAACCCGCATCAAGGACGATGGCGGCGCCGACGAACAGCAGATCGAAGCCGACCGGCAGCAAGAGGGCGGCGAGCTGTCCTCTGCCCTGGAGCAACTGAGCAGCCGCGACTTCCAGCGCGACGATGACGGCCTTGCCGCTTTCCGCCACAAGCTCGCTTCGGCCCTGCCCGCCCGCCGCTCGTTCCGCACCGTGCGCACCCATTCGCGCGGCAAGCTCGATCTGCGCCGATCGCTGCGCGAAATCGTCAGCGCCGATGGCGATGTCCCCTCACCGCTGCTGCGCCGCCGCCAGACCGTGCCGCGCAAGCTGCTGATCCTGATCGACGTGTCCGGCTCGATGAAGCTGCACACCGCGGACTATCTGAAGCTCGCGCATGCCGCCGTGCAAGGCGCGGACCGGGCCGAGATCTTCACCTTCGGCACGCGGCTGACCCGCATCACGTCGGCGCTGCGCATTCGCGACCGCGACCAGGCATTGGCCCGCGCCGCCGCCCAGGTCGACGACTGGGACGGCGGCACCCGCATGGGACCGACGCTGCTCGCTTTCCTGTCGGTGCCGCGCTTTTCCGCCTTCGCGCGCGGTGCAGCGGTCGTCATCCTGTCCGACGCGCTGGAGCGCGGCGATCATGGCGAGCTGGAGATGGCGATGCGGCGGCTAAGGGCCCGCGCCTTCCGGCTGTCGCTGGCCACACCTTTGGCCGGCGATCCGCGCTTCCGGCCGGCGACGGCGGCATTGCGTGCCATCCTGCCTGACCTCGACGATCTGGTCGACGGTTCGTCGCTTGCCGGCCTCACCGATTTCATCCTGTCGCTCGCCCGCCCTGCCCCGGCGGCGGCTGCAATCTGGAAGAGGGTTTCGTGATGCAGAAAGCAATCGACGCGCATTTCCACATCTGGCGCCAAAAGGATCAGCCGTGGCTGGTCGGCCCGATGGTGCCGCGCATCTTCGGCCCTTACGAGCCGATCCGCCGCGACTATCCGATCGAGGAGTTTCTGGCCGATCAGAAGGGATCCGGCGTCGAAAAGGCCGTCTATGTCCAGACCAACTGGGCCAAGGAGGATTTCGAGAAGGAAGTCGCCTTCCTGCAGAAGACCGCTGACGAGACCGGCTGGCCGCATGCCATCGTCGGCTATACCGACATGACCGTCGACGACATCAGGCCCCAGATCGATCGCTTAAAAAAATATCCGCTGCTGCGCGGCGTGCGCATGCAACTACACTGGCACGAGACGCCGGCCTTCCGTTTCGCCGCCTCGGCCGATCAGGTCATAGACCGCAAGGTGCGAGCGAATGTAGCGCGCCTGAAGGACTATGACCTGTCCTTCGATCTGCAGCTTTTCCCTGCTCAGATAAAGGACGGCCTGACGCTGGTCGGCGAGAACCCGGAGACGAACTTCATCCTCACCCATGCCGGAATGCTGACCGGCATGGAGCCGGAAACCACCGAAGCCTGGAAGGAAGGCCTGCGCACGCTCTCGGCGGCGCCCAATCTCTACGCCAAGCTCTCCGGCCTCGGCACCTTCGTCCACGGCAACGACCCAGCTCTGATTGCCTATATCGTCGACAATGCGATCGAGAAACTGGGCGCCGACCATCTGATGTTCGGCTCGAACTTCCCGATTGAAAAGCTGTGGACCAGCCACGCCGAACTGATCAAGGCGCACCGCAATGCGGTGGCGAAACATGGTGCGGCGGCGGAGGCGGATATCTTCTGGAACACGGCGGAGAAGGTTTACCAGCCGGTATAGGCACCCTTCACTTCACCTCGAACTGCGGATCGACCGGAATCTGCATCGCGGTCACCAGATGGTTGGTCTGGCCGGCGAGTCCGATGATCGACACCAGCTCGCCATGCTGCGCATCGGTCATGCCTTTCGCACGAGCAGCGGCGGTGTGCGAGTGAACGCAGTACGAGCAGCCATTGGCGGTCGACACCGCGATGTAGATCATTTCCTTGGTCAGCGGATCGATGGCGCTGTCGGCGACCATCACCACCTTCAGCTGTTCCCAGATCCGCTTCAACGCCGGCGGATCATTGGCCAGCCCACGCCAGAAATTGTTGACGAAATCGGATTTGCGCGTCGCGCGGATGTCGTCGAACACGGCCTTCACCGCCGGGATTTTCTCCACCTCGGCATCGCTGAGAAGTCTTGTGGTGGCCATGCGTGATCCTTTCGTTTCGATCGATGAACGTTAAATCAAGTTTCGAGCAAAGGCGGCTAACCGCTTCTTTGACTCAGTTTCTGGCGCGCAATAGCGTTGAAGATTAGCCGAGGCACCTAAACTTCGTCATCCTAGGGCGAAGCAGGCGCGAAGCGCCGTCGCGAAGACCCTGGGATCCATTCCGTGACCTCTGCCGAAGAGTGCAGCGGAGCAGAATTCTGCACCGCAGCAGCGCTACGGAGTCCCGGCATGGATCCTCGGGTCTGCGCCGCGTCGCTACGCTCCTTGCTTCGCCCGTGGATGACGAAGGGATGGACGTTTTGGCCAATTATCGACGTACGCACCAGCCAGAAACCTAATGCACGGCCGCGTACATGATCTTCTCCTCCGTGGCCTCGGCCGGCGAAAACTCCTCCACAATACGCCCTTGCCTGCAGACAAGAATACGGTCGGACAGGTTCATGATCTCCGGCAGGTAGGACGAGATGACGACGACGGCGAGGCCCTCGTCGGCCAGACGGTTGATAATCTGGTGGATCTCGGCGATCGCGCCGACATCGACGCCGCGCGTCGGCTCGTCGAAGATGACGATGCGCGGCTTCTGCACCAGGCCCTTGCCGATCACCACCTTCTGCTGGTTGCCGCCGGACAGCTCGACCACGCGGGCATTGTCGTTGATCGCCTTGATGTTCAGCGTCTTCGTCCATTCCGCCGAGAGCACGCGCATCTCTTGCGCGTTGATCACCCACGCTTTTTCGCGGCCCGCCGCCAGCAGCCCGCCGAACAGGTTCTCGGCAATGCCCATCGTCTCGAAGATGCCTTCGCTCTTGCGGTCCTCGGTGACATAGACGATGCCGTCGGCCACCGCTTCGCTCGGCACGAGATAGCGCACCGGCCTGTCGTCCAGCTCGATGGCGCCGCCGCGCAGGAAATCGCGCTTGTAGATGCCGGAAACGATCTTGAAGGTCTCGGTGCGGCCGGAGCCGATCAGCCCGAACACGCCGGTGATCTGCCCCTCGAAGATAGAAAACGACGTGTTGCGCACGACATTGCTCATCGAGATGTCCTGCACCGACAGCACTTTCTTGCCTGCCTTGCGCAGCTTGGCTTCGTCGCGCTGGCGGTAGATCTGCCCCGACAGGGTACGCCCGACCATTGCGGCAACGATCCGGTCGCGGTCGAAGGCCGATGTGTCATCTGTGATCACCAGTTCGCCATCGCGCAGGATGGTGATGCGGTCGGCAATCAGCAGCGCCTCTTCCAGAGCGTGGCTAATGAAGACGATGGAGACGCCGTTCGCTTTCAGCCGGCGGATCAGCGCGAAGAAATGGCGTTTCTCCTCCGGCGTCAGCGTCGCCGTCGGCTCGTCGAAGATGATGATCTCGGCATTGTGGTGGACGGCGCGCGCGATCTCGACCATCTGCCGCTTGGCGGCACCCAGCGTCGCCACCATGGCGTTCGGGTCGACCGGAAAGTTCAGCGACTGCAGGAATTGTTGGGCCGAAATATAGGTGCCGCGCAACCGGTTGAGGAACTTTTCGGTGCCGAGATAAAGGTTCTGCGCCACCGTCATCGACGGCACCAGGCTGGTCTCCTGGAACACCATCGCGATGCCGGCCTCCAGGGCCGCATGCGGCGATGCGTAGGCGATCTCCTGGCCCTTGTGGAACATCTTGCCTGATGTGGCGTCGACGACACCGGCAATGATCTTGGTCAGCGTCGATTTTCCCGCGCCGTTCTCGCCGAGCAGCGCGTGGATCTCTCCCTTGCGCAGCTCAAAGCTGACGTTCTTCACCGCCGGCACGCCGCGATAATTCTTGGTGACATTCTCCAGCCGAACGATCGGTTCCATCAAAAACCTCCCGACGCGAGGTCGACAGCCAGCACGCAATCGCCGCCCCTGGAGGCGATGAACAGGATGCCGTCCTTTTCCGCCACGCTGCAGATGCCATGGCGCGTGCCGTTGGCGCGGCTGTGTAGGCTGAATTGCGGCTGCATGTCTTGGTCGAGCTTTACCACCAACCCGTAGGAGCGGCTCGGCGACCATGGCTTGTGGATTCCCATGGTGCGGATGCCGCCACATTGCAGCGGTTCGAGAAAGCTGCGGCTGGAGGCCAGCGCGGGCGCGATCCAGTAGGCCGGCGGCACTTGGCTCAGCATGTCCTGGCGGTAGTGCGTCTCCTGCAGCACGAATTCGATCAGCCGGTTGCGCGGCGCAAACAGGGTCAGCCAGGCGCCGCCATCGGCGGAGGGCGACAGGCGCGCGGGATAGCCTGGCAGATGCGTCAGCACCGTCGAGCGCTTGCCCGCCGCGCTATCGAAGCGGACAAGTTGGTGGCGCCAGCTTTCGCTGACCAGGACATCCCTGCCGACGGGATAGAGCCCATAGGGGAAGGCGATGTCGCCGGCCACTTTGCGGAAGCCGCCACCTGCCGCATCCCGCTTCCAAAGCGAACCGGACGCTCCCTTCCTCATCAGGTCGGCGGCCCATTGCGAGGGCGCGTGCTCGGCCGAGCCATTGGCCAGCCACAGCGTGCCATCATCCGCATAGGCAAGTGCGGTGATGCAGCTGAGATCAGCCGGTAATGAAACCTCCTTGCCTGATATCAGCAGCTTGCCGCTTTCAAGCCCCACGGTCGGTTCGCCGGATGGCGACAGCGCCAGCGCCGTGACGGGAGACGGAAAGGTTTCGACAACCTTGGGCTCGGTTCCGGCAGCAAGCGAATAGATTGCGTTGCCGCTGGAGGCCAGCAGCCCACCACCAGAAACCAGCAGATTGTCCGGCTCCGTCAGTTCGGCAAAAGCCGGCGCATCGTCCAGCCGCGTATTGGGCCGAAAAGCGCCGTCGAGCGGCGGGATGGTCACCGCCTTGCCGCGAAACAGGTCGAGCACGGGATCAAGGATCATGGCCTTGCCCCCCAATAAGAAGCGGGGCTGGTCCAGTTCGGGTCGGCGCCGGCAATCTTGTAGCGGCCGATGCGGTTGTTGAGGATACCGCCAACGAACAGAAAACCCTTGTGCTCGCGCATCGAGGTGACCATAGGGTGCGCGCCGCCGGTGAGGTCGCCCATCGCCTCGACGATGCCGCCCTTCTCGTTGAATTTCACCACGCCGCCAGTGTTGATGTTGGGGAACAGCCATTCGTCCTGCGGCAACCGGCGCGTCATGCGCTTGCGCATATCGGGATGGCGCAGCGACAGGTCGAAGCTCGGCGTGCGCATGCCCAGCCACGCCATCCAGTAATTGCCGTCCGAGGCGCGGTTGATGTTGTCGGGGTAGCCCGGCATGTCGCGGATGACGCACTCGGCGGTACCAGCCTTCGGCCCTTCCAGCCAGTAGCGATGCACCCGGCAGGCCCAGCTTTCGGCGAAGAACAGCGACTTGCCATCATGCGCCATGCACACACCATTGGTATAGCGGTAGCCGTCGAGCAAAGTCTTCGTCGAACCATCCCTGGGATCGTAGACCAGCAGCCTGCCGGTGGCGCGGTTTTCGATCGAATCCAGCGCCCAGTCATGGGCGTCGTAACGCTTGGTCGAGTCGGTGAAATAGATGCGGCCATCGGGTGCGATGTCGCAGTCATTGGGATCGCGCAGCCGCGCATCGTCGACGATCGAGGTCCACGAGCGCGACGTTTCGGCCGACAGGCGCTTGACCTCCCGGTCAGGCGAGACGGAATAGAGCCCCATCGCGCCGACGCAACTGATCAGATTGCCCAATTTGTCGAAGGCGAGGCCCAGCGGGAAGCCACCGATGTGGGCGAATACTTCCGATTTGACATAGTCTGGCGCGAAGAAGCGGACGATTTCGCCATGGCGCGTCCCGCAATAGAGATTGTCGTCGCGGTCGAGGATGACGTCTTCCGGCCCCTCCAGCTCGCCAAGCCCGATATGGTCGGCGGCCGACAGCCTGTTGTCGAGTTCGTATGATGTGCCGGAGCCGGGCGCGGCCGACTGCGTTTCGCCCATCTTCAGATAGACCGGCGCGACATAGACCTCGTTCAGCACCTTGTGGCGGTTCTTCAGCCAGCGGATGTCGATGGTCACCGCCACCGCCAGCATGATGCCGAGCACCATCTGGTTGGTGCCGGTGCCGTAGCCCAGCCGGATCAGCCCGTTGGTCATGGTCAAGACGATGATGGCGCCCATCAGCCCCTTGATCACCGAGCCGCGGCCGCCACCAAGGCTGACGCCGCCGACCACCGCCGCCGTCAGCGCCATGATCTCGAGGTTGAGGCCGGTGCCCGGCCCTGCCCCACTCAGCCGGCAGGCGATGAGGAAACCGCCGATCGAGGCACAGAAGCCGGAGAAGACATAGGTCATGAACACGGTGCGGCGCACGCGGATGCCGGCATTGTGCGCCGAGCGCCTGGAACCGCCGACAGCCAGCACGTGCCAGCCCGGCCGCGAACGCGTCAACGCGATATGGGTGACGATGGCGAGGATGATCGCCAGCCACACCGAAACGGAGAGCCCCCAGAAGGTGCTGTCTCCGATGAAGTCGAGCACGTCCGATGTGGCGGTCGAGAGCTGCACATCGGCGGCGTAGGTGGTGATCAGGATGTCGAACAGCGCCCGCCCGAAGATGAATGTGACCAGCGTGGTCAGAAAGGCGCGCAGCCTGAGATAGCCAACGAGATAGCCGTTGATGGCGCCGAAGACGAGGCCGGTGGCGAGCGAAGCAGCCATCGCCAGCCAGATCGACTGTTCGAGGATGAAGAAGACATAGACGGCGGAGAAGCAGGACAGCGCGAAGATCGAGCCGACCGACAGGTCGATGCCGCCGCCCAGCATCACCACTGTCATGCCGGTAACCACCATCGAGAATTCGCCGAGCTGCCGGGTCGATTCCTGCAGCGCCGTCAGCTTGAAGAAGCCGGGAATGATCGAGCCGAAAGTTGCCAGCGTCGCCACCAGCGCCAGGAACGGAATGGCGTTGTCGGTCCAGCGTTTGGTCAGGATCTCGCCGACGACATGGTCGGGCACGAGATTGTAGCGCCAGGACTGGAGGCGTTCGCGAAAGGACATCGGCTGCTGCTATTCCATGAGGGAACGAGGTGACCGGGTCGTTCCGGCCACCTCGTTGATACTTCAGTCAAAAAGTTCGGCTTACTTTGCAGCCGCCGCTTGCGCCTGCAGCGCCTTCAGGTCCCAGCAGCTGTCGGGCTTGAGGTCGGCCTTGGTCGTCGCCTTCTCCAGCGTGTAGATGTAGGTGTGCGAGGTGCCGGCCGGCTGGCCGCTCTGCAGCAGGAACTTGATGATGGCGTTCATGTCGCCCGACTGGCGGGCAAGATCGGTCATCACCACGGCGCCGTAGGTGCCGTCCTGCAGCTTGTCGCAGTCGGCCGCCTTCTCGCCGCCGCCGGTGGTGACCAGGAACACCTTGCCGTCGAGCTTGGCATCGCGGATCGCGGCGGATGCGCCGGTGGCGTCCCCATCCCAGAAGTCGATGATCGAGCAGATGTCCGGGTTCTGCTGCAGCATCGTCGTCGTCACGTTGCGCGACGTCGTCGCGTCCCAGTTTGAATCCGGCTTGGCCACCACCTTGAAGTCGGGATGCTTGTCCAGCACCTTCATGATGCCGGCATATTGATAGAGGCTCGACGAATTGGCCTGATCGCCCTGCACCAAGCCGATCTTCTTCGACGAGTTTTCGCCGCAGCCTTTGATCGCCGCTTCGGCCTCGAGCTGGCCAAGCCGATCCCAGTCGCTGCCGATAAAGGCGTCGGCCGGGAAGTTGGCGGGATTGTCGACCAGGATGACATAAGTGCCGGCGGCCTGCGCCTTCTTCATCAGCTTGGAATAGGAATTGAGGTCAGGCGCGTGAATGATCAGCACATCCGGCCTGGTGTCCGACGAGATGGCGTCGGTGATCGCCTGCGCGCCGGCATCGACGACCCAGTTCGGGTCGCGCGTTTCGAACACGCCGCCCCAGGCCTCGACTTCGGTCTTCAGATAGTGCGCCCAACCCTGCGCCAGGTCGAAGCCCATCGCCAGCGGCACCAGCATGACACGCTTGCCCTTGAGTGCCTGTGCGTAGGCGGCCGGGCCGGGATCGTCGGCGGCAAAGGTGGGCGCCACGAAGGCGGTAACGGCAAGCGCCGTGGCGGCGGCCATCAATGTCCTGATGAATTTCATGTCAGATCCTCTCGTTTCGATTTTCATTGCCGGCCAGTCGGGATGGATCGGACCGGGTACCCCTAAATGTCGCCTTGCTGTGCGGTCTGCTCGTCACGTGGATTGATGATGCCGTCGACGATGATCGCCCCCAGCAGGATCGCCGCCTTGATCAAATTCTGGTAGAGCAACGGAATGTCGATGATGGTCATGGCGTTGAGCAGGATGCCGATCAGCGCCGCACCGACCAGCACGTTGCGCACGCCGCCCCTCCCACCGGACAGGCCGATGCCGCCGATCACCGCCACCAGCACGATGTCATAGAGTAGCGTCGAATTGACGACGCGGGTGTTGATCGAATGCAGGCTGGCTGCCGTCAGCAAGCCGGCGATCAGGGCCACGAAGGCCGAAAGCACATAGCGCAGCACCAGCATCGGCCGCACCGGAATGCCGATGTTGCGCGCCGCCACCGGATTGTCGCCGGCGAAATAGATGTAGCGGCCCCATTTGGTGTAGCGCAGGAACAGGAAAAACAGGAACGCCAGGCCGGCGAACACGAACACCTCAATGGGAATATCGAGGAAGCGCAGGCCGCCCAGCAGCTCGACCCAGTGGCCCTGCGGCACCGGCACGGCGTCCTGCGTGATCAGCTGCGAGCGCACATAGCCGAAGACGAAGGAGCCGGTGGCCAGCGTCACGAAAATCGCCGGCACATCGGCATAGGCAACGAGAAAGCCGTTGAGCAGGCCGATGGCCAGCACACCGGCCAGCACATAGGCGAAGGCCAGCCCGTCCGGCGTGCCCGAATTCAGCAGTTGCAGATACCAGGCGACCGACATCGCCATGATTGCCACAGCGGAGAGGTCGATGCCGCGGCCGATGATGACGACGGCCATGCCAAGCGCCAATATGCCAAGCACCGACACGGAGCGGATGATGGCGACGAGGTTGTTGGGATCGATGAAGCCCGGCAGGCCGATGGCAGCGGCAACGAATAGCACCACGGCGATGGCAAAGACAATGCCTTCCTGATTAAGGCTCCTGAAGTTCGGCCAGCCGATCGTGTTCATGTCTGCGTTTGCCCCGATGGCAGCGCGGCCATCCCTGGGAAGAAAGCTAATCGGCTCAGCGGCGGTTCGTCAAATGAATCCGCGTTCAGAACCCGGGCTGGCAGCGATATTCACCGAGTGGACGCATCGATTGCCGAAGCTGGCGCAATGCATGGAAAACTCTGCATTTTTGGCAATCGGTTCCGCCATTGCGGCTGCCGGTGAAAGGTCCGCTTCAAGACGAAAGCACAAGGCGGAATTTATCTCCGCATCAGGCGCAAAAAATCGATCTCAATTCCCCGATGCGTGGCCGGAAACCTCGGCGCCCGCACCCGGCGGCAGCGCGAGAAAACGCAACGCCGCCACCAGCCCGATGGCACCGATTGCCAGGAAGGCGATTCGAAAATCCACGAGGTCGAGAGCGGGCCGGTCCCTGACGATCTGCGACAGATTGAGGATCGCCGCCGCCACCGCGACGCCGAACAGCATCGCCACTTGCTGCAGCATCGAGGACAACGTCGCCGCCGAACTGCGCTGCGCCGCATCGATATCGGCGAAGGCCAGTGTGTTGAGCGCGGTGAACTGCATCGAACGCGACAGGCCGGCGATCAGCATCAGCGCCACCACCAGCGCTTGCGGCGTCTGCGGTGAGATTGCAGCGCAGAGCATGATCGCCGCCGAGGCGATCAGGCCGTTGACGACCAGCACCGAGCGGAAGCCGAAGCGGCGCAACGTCGGCGTCGTCACAGTCTTCATGCCGAGATTGCCGAGGAAGTAGGCAAGGATCATCATGCCGGCATCGACAGGGCTGAGGCCGAAGCCGACCTGGAACAGCAGCGGCAGCAGGAATGGCGTGGCGTTGACCGCCACCCGGAAGATGGTGCCGGCGGCAAGCGTCGATATGGCGAAGGTCAGCACCTTGAACGACGAGAGATCGAGCAGCGGATGCGGCGCGCGCCTGAGATGCCGCACCGCCAGCCAGCCGATGACGATCCCGGCGGCGATCAGCGTTACGGTCGGCAGAACACCATCTTCCGGATGCGCGATGCGCTCGAGGCCGTAGAGCAGCAAGGCGAGCCCGGCCGATGTCAGCGCGAAGCCCGGCCAGTCCAGCGGTTTGGGGTCGGCCTCACGGTCGCCGGGAATGAAGCGGGCGACCAGCGCCAGCCCGACCACACCGAGCGGGATGTTGATGAAGAAATTCCAGTGCCAGGACAGAGTGGTGGTGATGAAGCCGCCGAGCACCGGCCCGACCACCGGCGCAAACAGCGCCGGCCAGGTGATCAGCGCCGTGGCGTTGAGCAGCTCGGACTTCGACGCGTTGCGCAAGACGAGAATGCGTCCGACCGGCGTCATCAGCGCGCTGCCCAGCCCCTGCACGACACGTGCGGCAACGAACTGGGTCAGATTTTCAGAGAAGCCGCAGGCAAGCGATGCCAGCGTGAACAGGACGATCGCCAGCAGGAAGATGTTGCGGGCGCCGAACCGGTCGGCGAGCCAGCCCGACAGCGGCACGAACACCGCCATGGTCAGCATATAGGCGGTGATGCCGATGCTCATCGCCACCGCCGACACGCCGAACGACTCGCCCATCTGTGGCAGCGAGGTCGAGATGATCGTCGAATCCAGCAACTGCATGAAGAACGCGATGGCGACGATCAGCGCCACGCGCCGCGCATTGGTGGCCGTTTCGGGTAAGGCTTCAGTCTCGGGAATGGCAGTCATGACGGAACCGGTTTGAACAGCATTTGGCCGGCCGCGTCCAGAGACAGGGCAACAAACTTTCGTGTCGCGCGGCGGCCTGCTATGGGATGAGCGGGGTGGCCGAGGAAAGTGTGCGCGTCAAATGAAGCCCATCTACATCGACTACCTCAATGCCCTCGACATCGACGCCCTTGCCATGACCGATGGTGAAATCATTGCCGCCGTCGAGGCTGGCCTGGTGGCGCAAGGCAAGGGCCAGACGGTGATCGAGCCGCGCGTCCATCTCGAGCCGGACCCGGCCTTCCACGGTCATTTCAACGTCTTGCGCGGCTACGTCGCGCCGCTCGACACGGCGGGCGTGAAAATCGTCGGCGACTACGTCGACAATTACCTGCACGGGCTCCCTTCCGAATTCGGTATCCTCAATCTGTTCGATCCGCGTACCGGCACGCCGCGCGCCATCCTCGACGCCACCGTCATCACCGACATGCGCACCGGCGCCGTCACCGCAATCGGCGCCAAGCATCTGGCGCGCAAGAATTCCAGGGTGCTGGCCCATATCGGCGCGCGCGGCACCGCCTACTGGAATGTGCGCCTGCTCGACCATCTCTTCGACTTCGACGAGATCCGCGTCCATTCGCGCCGGCCGGAAAGCCGCGACGGTTTTGCCGCCAAACTCTCCGCCGATCTCGGCAAGAAGGTTACGTCGGCGGCCGACTGGAAGAGCTGCATCGAGGGCGCCGACATCGTCGTCGAGGCATCGCGGCTGCCGGAGCCGCAACCGTTGTTGAAAACCGAATGGATCAAGCCCGGCGCGCTGGTTGTGCCTTATGGCACGATGAGTGCCGTCGAGCTGTCGCTGACCGATATCATGCAGAAGATGGTCGTTGACGATTGGGGCCAGTGCAAGGGCGGCAAGTTCGGCTCGCTGCGCGCTCATGTCGAGACCAGACGGCTGAGCGAAAAGACGCTGCACGCCGAACTCGGCCAGATCGCCGCCGGCCTCAAGGCCGGTCGCGAAAGCGACGACGAAACGATCCTGTTCTGGCACCGCGGCCTGTCGCTGTCCGACATCGCACTGGGCAAGGCGATGCTGGCCAAGGCGCAAGCGCATGGCGTCGGCCAGAGGCTGCGCTTCGCATGAGTACGCTCGTCCTCACCGGAGCCGGTGTCAGCGTCGGCGATGTCGCTGCGGTCGCCCGCGAAGCGCGCAAGGTGGAAATCGGACCTGATGTCATCGGCAGGCTTGAAAAAGCACGAAACGCCCTCGACCAGGCTGCCGCGTCCGGTCAGCAGATCTACGGCCTCAACACCGGGCTCGGCGCCAATCTCGGCACGGCGGTCGAGGGCGACGCCGGCGCCTTCCAGCGCCAGCTGTTGGAAGGGCGCAGCGGCGCCGTCGGCGAAGCACTGCCGGTCGAAGCCGTGCGGGCAACCATGGTCGCTCGCGCAGCGATGCTTTCAGCCGGAGGCTCCGGCCTTTCGCCTTCCGTCTTCATCGCTCTGGTCGACGCGCTCAATGCCGGCGTCCATCCTGTCATGCCGTCGCTCGGCTCGATCGGCGCCGGCGATCTGGTGCTGATGACGGCACTCGCCCGCATGCTCACCGGCGAAGGCGAGGCAGACTATCAGGGCCGTCGCATGCCGGCGGCCAAGGCGTTGATGATGGCCCGCCTCGCCCCCGTCAGCCTGGCGCCCAAGGACGGGCTGTCGCTGATCAACGCTTCGGCTGTATCCGCCGGCAGCGGCGCGCTTGCGATGACGGACGCGCTGTCGGCCCTTGCCCAGCAGCAGCAGGCCGGCGCCCTGACCATGGAAGGTTTTGGTGCCAACCGCACCATCCTCGATCCGCGCCTGCAGGTAGCTCGCCCGGCAGCCGGACAAGCTGAAGCCGCCAAGGCGCTTCACGATCTGCTCGCCCGCGACGAGGCGCCAGCGCCGACCACCTTGCAGGACCCGCTGTCGATCCGCTGCATGCCGTCGATCCACGGCGCCCTGATCGAGGCAATCGGTCAGGCGAGACATGCCGTCGAAATCGAACTCAACGCCGCCGCCGACAACCCGCTGGTGCTTGGCGACGACGAGCTGGTGCTGTCGACCGGCAATTTCCACACCGCCGCACTCTCGCTCGCCTTCGAGACACTCGGCCTGGCAATCGCGCAATGTGCCGCCGCCAGTGCCGCCCGCTTCATTCAGCTCACTGGCTCGGGCCGCAACGGCCTGCCGAAATATCTGTCGCCGATCGGCGGCGCTTCGGCCGGCTTCGTGCCGCTGCAGAAGACGGCGACATCGATTCTGGCCGCCATCCGCCACAAGGCCAATCCGGTCATGCTCGATTTCCTGCCAGTGTCGGAAGGCGTAGAGGATCACGCCACGCAGACGCCGTTGGCGGTTGCGAAATGCGCCGGGATGATCGTGCTGTGGCGGCGGCTGATCGCCTTCGAATTGATGGCAGCGGCACAGGCGGTTGACCTGCGTGAAGGGCTCGCCCTGGCGCCACGCACCGCCGCTATTCACGCGGCGATACGTAAGCTGATCCCGACCCTGAAGGAGGATCGGCCGCTCGGCATCGACGCCGAAGCGCTCTACGCGGTGCTCGCGGGTGGAAATTGGCAGACGGCCTCAAGCCCGGCCGACCTTGTCCAGGAACAGGCGTAGTTCGCCCGGATCCATATGCACGACATGCCTGTCCTCGGGATAGGCCAAGCTGTTGACGTCGGCGACATATTCCGAGAACGCGGCGATGCGCTCGGCCTGCAGCCGGTCATATTCGGCGGCGAAGTTGCGATAGACCTTGGAGTGGCGGGGCATGTGGCCCCTGTTCTGACCGAGAATGTCGTCGGCGAACAGATACTGCGCGTCGCAGCCGGTGCCCGCCCCCATCGACAGCATGATCAGTGATGTCCGCTCCGAGATCGCTTTCGCCACCTCGACCGGCACCACCTCGATTTCGGCGCCGATGGCGCCGGCGGCCTCCAGCTGCTTTACCGCTTCGAATATCTGGATGGCGGTGTCGGCTGTCTTGCCGACCGCCTTGAAGCCACCGGTCCAGGTGGCCCGCGACGGGATCAGGCCGACATGGCCGATAACCGGAATGGCATCATCCGCCATCCGCTTGATCGTGGCATAGCCGGCGCTGCAATAGACCGCGTCGGCACCAGCCCTGTAGAGCCGGAAGGCCCAGCGTAGGAAATCATCCGATGTGCCGATCTCGTAGAAATTGTCTCCCGGCATGGTGAACAGGCTGGGTGCTGCATCGCGGTATTGCGGGTTTAGCACCAGTTCGGGCGGCACCGAGACGATGTCCACACCTGCCCGCTCGGCGGCCTCGGCCTCGTCCATCGTCAGCACGCGTAGCATGGTCAACTGGCGCTTGCCCTTCATGGCGCGCAGGTCGGCGACGGTCGGTCTTTTTCGGCTCATCGAAAGGGGTTCCCTCTGTTACTTGGTGCGGCAGGTCAGCCGATCTCGATCATGACCTTGCCAGCTTCGATGCGCACTGGATAGATCTTGAGATTGACGCACACCGGCGCGCCTTTGGCGACACCTGTCTTGTAGTTGAAGCGGCCATTGTGCTTGGGGCATTCGATGATGTCGTCCATCACCAGCCCGTCGGCCAGATGCGCCTTCTCATGCGTGCAATAGCCGTCGGTGGCAAAGTACTCGTCATCCGGGCTGCGATAGATGGCGAAAGTGCGTCCGCCGTGGTCGAAACGGATGACGTCCTCTTCCTCGATATCGTCGACGGCGCACGCTTCAACCCAGTCGCCCATCTCTGTCTCCTGCAGCTCTATTCCGCCGCCGCCGGAACGGTCAGCGCGTGGAACTCCTCGCGGTACGGCCGCGCCGTCGGCGGCAATTCGCGCTTGAGGAAGTAGTCCTCGTACTGGAGCTGCTTGATCAGCACCGGCCAGACCTCGCGATAGGCATGCCACATCGATGGATTGGGCTCCGGCAGGTCATGCTTGATCAGTTCGTGCAGCTTCGGCAGCGCGTGATAGGGCACCATCGGGAACATGTGATGTTCGACATGGTAGTTCATGTTCCAATAGATGAAGCGGCTGATCGGGTTCATGTAGACGGTGCGCGTGTTCAGCCGGTGGTCGGTGACGTTGTCGGCCAGCCCGATATGCTGCAGCAGGCCGGTCAGTACCATGTGCCAGCTGCCGTAGAGGCGCGGCAAGCCGATCAGCACCAGCGGCAGGAACGACCACAAATAGAGCGCCAGCGCGATCGCCGCGACATAGATGGCGATATGCCAGCGCGCGGCGGTGACCACCTTGCGCAGCTCCATCTCGGGGATAAAACTCTTCTCGTCGGGCGAGATGCTGCCGAACGCATTGCGCACCAGTGTGGGCAGCGAATAGCGGAAATCGAGAATGCCGGTGAAGGCAAGCGCGGCGCGCAAGAGGTCCGGCGGACGCATCACAGCGATCTCGGCATCGCGGCCGACGATGATCGTGTCGGTGTGGTGGCGGGCATGGCTCCAGCGCCAGGTCACCGGATTGCGCATCAGCATGAAACTGGCGATCTGGTAGACGACATCGCTCATCCAGCGGGTGCGGAAGGCGGTACCGTGACCGCACTCGTGCCAGCGCGAGTCGCTGGAGGACCCGTAGAGCACGCCGTAGACGACCAGGAACGGCACCACCCACCACGTGCCCCAGAACCAGATCATACCGGCGGCGGAGCCCAGTATGGTTGATATCCAGATGATCGTGTCGCGGATCGCCGGCCCGTCCGAGCGCTGCATCAGCTCCTTCATCGCCTTGCGAGGAACGTCGGTGTGGTACCACTCCGCCGAGGCCAATCCGGTCTCGATAGCGATGCGTGTGCTTTCGCCGACCAGGCTGTAGTCGCGCTTTTTTCCCATCACATCGACCTCCGATATCCGACCCGCCAGCCGGAGCATTCGTTTCGCATCATGCCCTGCCTGCCAGTCTCGGAAAGTTGCGCGACGGCGCAGGATAATCCTGTTGCGGTTGCCTGGCGATCGAGACGATCCTCCGTTCGGCAGCAGCGATCGCGCTGGCTCCGTCGATCACCCGGAATACCGCATCATAAGAGCGGCCTTCGCCATGCTCCAGCCAGATCATCTCGCCGCGCTCGCGCGCCGCGAGATTGCCGAGCACATGATGCGTCGAGGGTTCGATGCCCAGCGCATATTGCCCGGCCTGGAAATTCTGCCATTGATAGGCGCAAGGCAGCTGCTCTTTGCGGGTCACGACCTCGAAGCCAAGTCCGAGACGGTCGTTGACAACAGCCACTGGCACCTCGCCATTGCCGTCCGCCGCCATGTCGTGCTGCCAAACCTGTTCGCTGAAACCCAGTCGCGGCGCGGGCACTGTGCGGTAGCCGACCTTCTGCGCCTCGTAGCGCTCGCCATCATGGCCGGCCCAGACGACGTCGCGGATCGGCGCCAGATAGCGTGCGCCCTCATCGAGCAAGGGGTGGCTGACATTGACATGGTAGAAATACATGTGCGGCGTACGGTTGAAGCCGTGATTGACGACGCGGTCCGACAGCCGGATCTCGTTGCCGCCGACATCGGCCTCGATGCGCCGCAACAAATGCAGGTCCTCGCCGAACACCGCCGATTGCTGGACGATGCCTTCGGCCCACAGCACGCAGCGGTCGCCGTCCCAGGCCTCGCCATAACCGGTCAGCCGCGCCGGAATGGTGCCGACGCGGCCGTGCAGCGAATGCACCACGGTCTTCCTGCCCGGATAATTGTAGCTATCGACCGGCACTTCCTCCCGGCCCAATATGTGATCGAGGCCGCAGGTGACCAGCAGCCCGGAAAACGAGCGCGCCCAGGCCAGCCCGCCTTCCCCCTCGTAATCGTGCAGGCCGGGGTTTCGAAAGCCGCTCGGCGAATGCCAGCCGATCGCCTGTCCCCTATAGTCGCAGTCGGCGATATCGAGCGCCCGGTCGACCAGCGCCGTGAAGCGCAGGCCCGAGCCGGTGCGGAACTCCAGCATGCGGATGCCGCGTTCCACCCCGTCACCAAGCGTCATCAGCCGCACGCCGGCAAATTGCGACAGCATGCCCGAACGTTCCGACACCTGCCGGCGCGAAAGCGTCTTGCCGTAAAGTTCTACCATGTGACGGCCAACTTCTTCACTTCGCTCTCGTCTCTTTCAGCAGGGCCGACATGTCGGCACCGGTGATGATGCTTTCCACGGTCAGAAGATCAGTATCGGCAACCGTCTGCTCGGCGACGATCTCGCCCCTGCGCATGACGATGATGCGGTCGGCGACCTGGAACACGTGATGGATGTTGTGGGTGATCAAAAGCACGGAATGGCCGGCGTCACGCACCTCCTTGACGAAGCGCAGCACGCCATGGGTTTCCTCGACACCGAGATTGTTGGTCGGTTCGTCGAGGATGATGACCTTGGCGGCGAACTGCATGGCGCGCGAAATCGCGATCGACTGGCGCTCGCCGCCCGACAGCGTTGAGACCAGCGCATCGGCATCGAGCTTTTTCGAGATGCCGACGCGCTTCAGCAGTGCCGAGGCGGCATCGCGTAATTTGGCGAGATCGAGCGGCGCGAACACGCCCAGCCATTTCAGCTTGACCGGCTCACGGCCGAGAAACAGATTGCGGGCGATGCTGAGGTCCGGCGCCAGCGACGTGTCCTGATGGATGGTCTCGATGCCGAGATCCATTGCATCGCGCGTCGAGCGGATCGAGACCTTCTCGCCACGCACAAAGATATCGCCACGGTCGACGGGAAACACGCCGGAGATCGTCTTGATAAGGGTCGATTTGCCGGCGCCATTGTCGCCGAGCAAGGCCACCACCTCGCCCTCGTTGAGGGCAAAGGACGCGTTCTTCAGCGCGCGCACGCTACCGAAGGATTTTTGCAGGTTCTGCAGCCGAAGCACTTCCATCATTAGCTCCTTGCGGCGTTCTTCTGCAGCAAAGCGTGCAGGATGAGCATCGCCAGGATGATGACGCCGACGAAGATGTTGTAGGCCAGGCCAGGCACACCGATCAGCACGATGCCGTTGCGGATGGCGCGCAGCATCAGCGCACCGACGATGGTGCCTAGGATGGTGCCGCGCCCGCCGGTCAGCGCCGTGCCGCCGACCACGACCATGGCGATCACTTCGAGCTCGTAGCCGGTGCCGGCCACCGGCGAGGCGGCCGAGATGCGGAAGGCGCTGATCATGCCGGCCAGTCCCGCCAGAACCGAGGTCAGGATGAACAGCCAGACCTTGACGGCGTCGGCCGGCACGCCGCGCGCTACTGCCGCATTGCGATTGCTGCCGATGGCGCTGATCCAGTTGCCGAGCTTGGCATAGCGCAGGATATAGATCGCCAACAGCGACAGGCCGATGAACCACCACAGCGAAGTGTAAAACCGGAAAGAACCGACATTGAAGCTGCCGGCCAGCAGCGTGACGAAGAAGCCCGGCTGATCCCAGGATTTCAGCGGAAAGCCCTGCGTGATATACAGCGCCGCCCCGCGCACGACGAGCAGCATCGACAGCGTGACCAGGAAGGACGAAATGCCGATCTTGGTGACGATCAGCCCGTTGATGGCGCCGATCGCGATGCACAGCAGAAGCCCGGCCAGAAGAGCGACACCGATATCCACGCCGCCGTTCTGCACCAGAAGCATCACTACCACGGGTGCCAGCCCGAACACCGCGCCGACCGACAGGTCGAACTCGCCCGCCGTCAACAGCAGCGTCATGCCGAGCGCGATGATGCCGAGTTCGGGCAGGAACGCCATCATGTTGGAGATGTTGAGCGGCGACAGGAAATTGGCGTCGGCGATGGCGAACACCGCAAGGAGGACAATGAGGATGACGAGCGAGGAGAATTGCGGCGAGCGCAAGAGGCTCGATCTGCGTTTCCCGACAGGCATTTCGTCTTCTGCTGCGATCGTCATGACTGCTTGAACCATGCTTTGAAGAGACGCCCGCGGCTTGCGCCGCGGACACCGGTTTTTCACTTCGTGTTGTAGAGTTTCAGGATCGGTTCGACGCTCGAGGCGTCGTAGAGGCTGAACGTGTGGATGTCGTAGCCGATCGGCTCGCCCGACGCGGCGAGCCCGAGCAGTGCCACGGGCATGAAGCCTTGCGCCGAAGGGAACTGCCAGGCGGCCGCATTGACGAAGCCGGACTTGACGGCTTCCGCGGTCTCCTTGGAATTGCCCCAGCCGACGACCGGGATCTTGCCGGCAGGAACACCGGCGCCGTCGAACACCCGCTTGACGCTGGCCGCCACGGAATCGCCGAGCGCGATGATCGCCGGCGGATTGTTGGCGACCATGTAGTCGGTCATCTTGGCGATGATTCCGGCCGGGTCGGTGCCGCAATCGACCACATCATATTTGATGCCGAGCGGATCGAAGACATTGGCGATGCCCTCGGTCTCCAGCTGCTGGTAGCTGGCGCCAGGCACCTCCACCGGCAGGAACACCTTGTCGCCCTGCTTCACCATCTTGTGGTCGACGAGATACTTGGCCCAAATGACGCCGGCCTCCTTGAGATCGGCGCCGACATAGGCCTGCCGTCCGGTCGCCGGATCGTCGGTGTTGAAGAACACGATCGGGATGCCGGCCGCCTTGGCCGCCTTCACCTCTTCCGTCCACAGACCCGGCTGCGCCGAGGTGGTGGCGATGCCGTCTGGTTTGGCTGCAAGGGCGGAGTTGAAGGCTTCCTTCTGCGCCGCCATGTCGCCGCCGCTGAAAGAGATCTTGCAGGTCACCTTGAGCTGGTCGCAGGCCTTGGTGGCGCCGGCATTCCAGTCAAGCCAGAACGCATCCGACGGACCGCCATGCGACAGAAGATAGAAGGTCTTCTGGCCATCCTGCGCCATCGCCGGCGAGCTCAGCGCGATACCGGCGAGCAGCGCTGCGGCAGCCGTCAGCTTCAATGCGAATTTCAACATTTTTCTTCCTCCCTTGCTTGCAGCCGCGCCGCCGCAAACCGACGGCGCGCGGTGACCGTCACAGACCGTTGGCGCGAAACTTCCCGTCGAGGAATTTCTTGGCGCGCGGCACGTCGTCTTCCGAGAGATGCTCGATGATGACAGGAATGTTCGGATGCTTTTCCGCCAGCCGCTGGAGATAGAGGTCGTAGTTCAGCGAACCGAGGCCAGGGGCCGGCAGTTCGATCTCACCGACGCCACGGAACGTGTGGCTTTCAAGCGCATCCTCGTCGCCAATATCGGCGTGCTTCTCGGACTTGTCGCCGCCCGAACGCTTGACGTCCTTGGCGTGGGCAATCTTGATCTTGTCGGTCAGCGTGTCGAACACCTGGTTCAGGATCTGGTCCATCCTGTCGATGTTGTGCGTCTCGAAATAATTGGTCGGGTCCATCAAGAGGCCGAGGCCGGGATGATCGACCTGCGCGAACATCTTGACCGTCTCCTCGACCGAACCGACAACGTTGTTGACATAGGTTTCGAGCAGGAAGACCGCGCCATGGTCATAGGCCGTCTGGGCAAGATCAGCGATCACCTTGCGGCATTCCTCGAAGCCTTCCTCGGTCTTGTTCTTGGGGTGATGCACCCAGTCGGACTCGGTGTTGTAGGTGCCGGTTTCCGAGATCACGTAAGGCGAGCCGAAATGGCGAGCGTTGCGGATGATCTCCTTGAGATAGCCAACGCGCTTGTCGCGCTCCGCCTTGTCCGGGTGGATGATGTTGGTATAGCCCGACACGCAGCAGACCGGCAGATTGTGGTCGCGGAAGACGTCGCGCACCGTCTTCGCCTTGTCCCTGGTGATCTGACCGGCCGACAGGTCGATATCCTTGAAGTGGAGGTCGAGCTGCACCGTGTTGAAACCGAGCCCGCGGATCTTCTTCGCCGTCTCTTCGAGGCCGTACGGGAAATAACCCGTGAAAATACCTGCCTGCATCATGATGTGAATTCCTCCCTGTAAGCGATTCAGTTGTCTGGTGTTTCAGTTGCGGTGATCAGGTAGCGATTTCTGAAAGCTTGACCGTGCGGCCTTCGTCGATCGAGCGGTAGCCCGCCTCGACCAGCGCCATGGTCTTGACATTGTCGGCCACCGACAGCGCCGGCGGCGTGCCGGTCTTCACCGCGTGCTGGAGCTGTTCCATCACGCCGATAAAGGCATGTGGGAACCACATCGTGCCCCAGCTTGGGCTGACCCACTCGCCGCCTGTGGTCTCGGTCGAGGCGTAGGTCAGCGTCGAGGCCGCTCCCGTCGGCCAGCCGATGGTGCCCTTGGCGACCCCCTTGGTGCCGTCGACGCGCCAGTTGATATGCTGGTCGTCCTTGTAGCCGTCCTGGCGCGGACCGGACCAGACATCCTCCAGCGACACGGCGAGAACGCCGGAAGGGAAGCGCAGCGTCGACACGGTAATGCCGTCCGAATGGTCGAATTTCGTGCGCGGATCCTTGCGCGTCAGCGTGGTGATTTCATCCGGGTCGCCGAACAGGAAGCGCAGCACGTCGAGATGGTGCACGCTCATATTGGCAAGCGTGAGCCGATCGTAATCCTCGAGGAAGCTCTGCCAGTGCGGGATGGCATGCATGTCGATCTGCGCGAAGACGATGTCGCCCAGCGCGCCACTGTCGATGATCTGCTTCAGCACGCGCATCGACTGGTCGTAGCGCATGTTCTGGTTGACCGAGAGGATCTTGCCGACTTTCGCCGCGTCGTCGCGCAGCTTGACCGCCTCCTCGACCGACAGCGCCAATGGCTTCTGCGCCAGGATCGCCTTGATGTGCTTCTGCTTCAGCGCGTGACGGATCAGCGCCGGCTGGAGGTCGGGCGGAAAGGCAAGATCGATGATCTCGACATTTTCGTCCTCGATCAGCTGTTCCGGTGTATCGTGCACGGTCGGGATGGCCCAGCGTGCCGCCACTTTTTCGGCACTGGCTTTGGTGCGCGAGGCGATTGCCACCACCGGGAATCCAGCTTCCTTGTAGGCAGCGAGATGGCACTCGGCCATGATCATGCCAGCACCGACGCAGCCGATCCTATATTCCTTCGTGCGGACCTTCACGTCCGGCTCGAAGCCCTTGTGTACCATCTGATCCTCCCGAAGCTCGTTTCTTGCGGCCGCCGTCATCGTGCCAGCGCTCCCCCGCTCTGTCCGAAATAATGCACGCGGGCCGGCTCGCAGGATATCGCCACCATGGCGTCGGGCCGGATGTCGGGCTGGCCGCGCAGCACTGCCTTTAGCCGCGCCTGCCCGGCAGCGAGCGTCACCACGGTATAGCCGCCAAGCGGCTCGACCTCGAACACCCGCGCCGGGCGGCCCGAGCCCCCATCCGCCCACGGTGTAACCTTGATATCTTCCGGCCTGAGCCCAATCTCGACGGCATCGGCGGGAGCCGCCTTGTCGGCAATGCGGATCGTGCCTTCGGCCGCCTCGACACCGCCCTCGCCGCGCGCCGATTTCAGGATGTTCATCATCGGCGAGCCGAGCAGCCGCGCCACATAAGTGCTGGCCGGACGGTCATAGATCTCGGCCGGCGCACCGATCTGCATGATCCTGCCATCCTCAAGGATGGCGATGCGGTCGGCGACCGACATGGCCTCTTCCTGGTCGTGCGTGACATAGATCAGCGTCTTGCCGAGCTCGCGCTGGATGCGCTTCAGCTCGACTCGCGTCTCTTCGCGTAGCCTGGCGTCGAGCGCCGAGATCGGATCGTCCATCAGATAGGCGTTGGGATCGCGCACCAGCGCACGCGCGATCGCCACGCGCTGACGCTCGCCGCCAGAAAGCTGTCCCGGCGGCTTGTGCAGGATATGGCCGATATGCAGCTTCGCCGCGACGTCGGCGACCCGCCTTTTGATCTCGACCTCGGCGATCCGGCGTTCGACAAGGGGGAAGCGGACATTGTCGAGCGCACTCATATGCGGGAACAGCGCCAGGTTCTGGAAAACCATTGCCACGTTTCGCTCGGCCGGCGACACCGTGTTGACCGGTCTGCCGCCGATCAGGATTTCTCCCGAGTCTGGCGTCTCCAGCCCTAGCACCAGACGCAGGATGGTCGACTTGCCCGACAGCGGCGGCCCGAAGAAGCAGAAGAACTCATTGTCGTTGACCGTGAATGAAGCGTCGTCGACGGCGAGCGTATTGGCGTAGCGCTTGGTCACATTGCGAAAGACGATATCGGCCATCTCAACCTGCCTTGATCGCAAGGCCGGTAGCGGCGTCGAAGACGCGCACCGACGACACGGTGGGTGCGACGATGGCGGTGTCGCCGATCGCCAGGCCGACATCATTGTCGAACACCGTTTTTACGGCAGCCTCGCTCTGCCCGAGGTGAACGATGGTGCGCGCGCCGATCCGTTCGACGAAGGTGACCTGCATGGCGAGACCCTGACCATTCTCCACCAGCGTCGCCTGTTCCGGCCGGAATCCGTAAAGCACTTCGCCGCGCGCGCCGCGCATAGCCACCGCGAGATCACTCGGTAGCGGCGGGGTGATGCCCAACGGCCCGAGATCGATGACCAGCCCGCGGTCGCTTTCCGCGGGTCTTCCCTTGAGCAGGTTCATGCCCGGCGCGCCGATGAAGCGGGCGACGAAGACATTGGCCGGATCGTTGTAGACCTCGAGCGGCGTGCCGACCTGCTGCAGCACGCCATGATCCATGACCGCGATGCGGTCGGCCATGGTCATCGCCTCGAGCTGATCGTGGGTGACGTAGACCATGGTCTGGCGGAACTGACGCTGCAGCTGCTTCAGTTCGGTGCGCATGACAGCCCGGAAAGCGGCGTCGACATTGGACAGCGGCTCGTCGAGCAGGAAGATCGCCGGCTCCATGATTGCGGATCGGCCGATCGCCACCCGCTGCAATATATTAACCGACAGCCGGTCGGCCTTGCGGTCGAGCAGCGGTGCCAGCTGCAGCATTTCGGCGATCGCACCAACACGGCGGTCGATCTCGGCTTTCGCTGTGCCGTGCATCTTCGGCCCGTAGGCGAGGTTCTGGCGCACCGTCATATGGGTGAAGATGGCATAGTTCTGGAATACGAAGCCGACGCCCCGCCGCCCCATCGGCACGCCGGCCATGTCGCGCTCGCCAAACAGGATCTTGCCGCCGGTCGGTTCCTCCATGCCAGCGATCATGTTCATCGTCGTTGATTTGCCGCAGCCCGACGGCCCGAGCAGCGCCATGAACTCGCCGTCTGATATTGCCAGGTCCATCGTCTTCAGCGCGGTGAAGTCGCCGAATTTCTTGACCAGGTTCTGCAGGTGGATCGCGCTCATGCCGTCACCTCGCGTGCCCGCGCCATGCGCTTCATGGCGAACACCGCGACGATCGAGAGCACGATCAATATGGCCAGCGCGATCGCCGCCACATAACCCCAGATCAGATCCTGCGTGGTGAGCTTGTAGATGTAGACGGATATGGTCTCGGTGGCGACGCCGGGACCGCCGCCGGTCATGATGTAGAGCGTATCGAAGATCTTGAAGTTCTCGATCACCCTGATCGCCAGCGCGATGATGATGATCGTCTTCATCTTCGGCAGCACGATGGTGACGAAGCGTTGCCACGGATTGGCGCCGAGCAGCGTCGCCGCCTTGATCTGGTCCTCCGGCACGCCGACCAGGCCGGCGAGCAGGATGAGGAACATCAGCGGCGTCCACTGCCAGATGTCGGCGACCATGACCGCGATCAGCGCCAAGGTCGGATCCGACAGCCAGGCGATGGTGACAGTCGAGCCGGTGAGCGCCGACAATATGTCGTTCACCGGACCACCCGACTGGAACAGCATGAAGAACATGTAGCCGGCCACCGCCGGCACCACCATCATCGGCATCAGCAGGACCGAGTAGAATATGCGCTTGCCCGGAAAATCGTCGGCAAACAGCGTCGCCAGCGCCAGCCCCAGCAGGAACTCCGCCGGCACGCAGACGATCATGACGATGGCCGTGCGCTTCAGCGCGCTCCAGAAGCGCGCATCGGCGGCAAGGTCGGTGTAGTTGGCAAAGCTGTTCCACAGCGACCAGGCGTTCCACCAGCCAAGGCCTGAGAGCGGCGACCAATCAGTCACGCTGATGTACAGTTGCATCAACAGCGGGAAGGCCGAGATGAACAGCACCAGGATTTGCGCCGGCAGCGTCAGCCGGAAACCCAGCCTTGCGCCGTCGTCGCGCGAAACCGGCCTTGCTCCGACGGCATTCATCTTGTCCCCTGAAATCATGGCAGTCACCGCGCTCATTGCTTGAGTGCCCCGAAAGTCAGCCCGCGCACCAGATGGCGCTGGATGGCGATGCCCATGATGACCGGCGGCACGGCAGCGATCAGGCCGAGCGCTGCCTTGGCGCCATAGAGCTGCCCGGTCATCGAGGACGACAGCGAAGCCATGTAGACCGGGATCGTCACCCATTCGCGCGTCGTCAGAAGCAGCGCGATCAGATAATCCGACCAGTTGAGGATGAAGACGAAGAGCGCTGCACTGGCCAGCGGCGCGCGCATCATCGGCAGCGTGATGCGGGTGAAGACGCGCAGCCGCGAACAGCCTTCGACAAGCGCCGCCTCTTCGATCTCGCGCGGCATGTCGTCGAAGAAAGTCTTCATCAGCCAGAAGGCGAAGGGCAAGGTGACGATGCCGTAGATCAGCGCCAGCCCCCACCAGCTGTCGGTGAAGTTGAGAAAGGCCCACATGATCATCACCGGGATCATGACCGCCATCGGCGGAAACAGCCTGAGCTGGATCAACGCCAGCGGCAGGTTCTGGCCGGAGCCGAAACGCGACAGTCCATAAGCCGCGGCAGTACCCGCCGACATGGCGATCACCGTGCCGAAAACCGCCGACAGCAGCGATGAGAGGATCGGCTTCAGTGCGGTACGGTCGAGCGCGACGATCAGATTGTTGGTCGACTCGCCGAAGACGAAACGGAAATTGCTGAGCGTCGGGTTCTTCGGCCACCATGTCAGGTCGGCACCGGTCGCTGACCATTCCGCGATCGGCTTGAACGCCATCGATACCATCCACAGGATTGGCACCAGCGTCACCGCCATGGCTGCGAAGATCGCGGCGTAGCGGAATATCTCGAAAGGAATCGAACGCTTCATCTGGCGGCTTTGCTGGTGGCGTTGTGGGCGGAGGGGAGAAGCAAGCTCCTCCCCTCCTTCGGTGTGATCCAGGGAGAAGGATCAGACGATTGGATCGAGAACTGTCGGCCAGGCCTCCTTGTTGGTCTTGATGGCTTCGAGCAATTTGTCCTCGCCGGTGCGCCGGGCGATCTTCTTCCACTCGGCCTCGGTATCGGCCATCGCCTGCTCTGATGTCTTTGCCTTGGTCAGCGCCGCCATGAGGTTCTCGTCGAGCGCATTGTGGAAGGCGGTTGCGCCGGGATAGTTGATGGTCGGCACGGTGCGTGCCACCGTCTCGCGCACCACGTCCATGTGGTAGGCGTGATAGGTCTGGCGCACCAGCGGATCGGAGAAATCCGACAGCCGGAACGGGTCCAGATAACCACCGGGGTTGGCGCTCATCCAGGCGTAGATGCGGGCGGAACCCAGCCATTGCAGCAGGAGATAGGCGACCTCCTGGTTTTTCGACTGCGACGAGACCATGCCGGTCAACGAGAACCACAGCACGGAACGGCTGATCAGCTTGCCGTCGATCTCGCGGCCGGGCGGCAGCATCGAGCCGATCTTGCCCGTGACAGCCGAGTCCTTGTTGCCGGCATTGTCGAGGAATTTCGGCAGGTTGGAGAAGGCGCAGGTCATCGCCGCGCCGCCCTTGGCGAAATTGCCGTACTGCTCCGGCCAGCCCCAGGAGATCGCATCCGGCGAATGATGCGCGAGCGACGCGACATATTCGTTGGTGGCGGCAATGCCTTGCTCGGAATTGATCATCGGCTTGCCGTCGTCGCCAAACAGGAACTGGTTGGGCGAGGCCATCGAGACATAGCGCTGATACCAGTTGGTGTAGCCCCAGCCCTGGTTGCGCAGGTCGGTCGAGCCGAACAGTCCCTTGTCCGGGCGTTGGAAGAACGCAGCGATGTCGCCGTGCTGTTTCCAGGTCTTCGGCGGCGCCAGATCGTAGCCGTATTTGTCCTTGAAGGCCTTCTTCTCGGCTTCGTCGCCGAACAGATCGCTGCGGTAAACCCAGGTCTGGAAGTCGCCGTCCAGCGACACGCCATAGTTCGAGCCGCGATATTTGTTGAGCAGCGACACGCCCTTGGCGCCGTTGACATAGCCGGTCACCGGATCGTCCCATTCGGGCTTGTGCTGCGCGACGAAGTCGTCGAGCTTGGCGATGCCGCCGGTTTCGGCGAGATCGCCGAGACGGTTCCACTCGGTCGAGTAGATGTCGTAGGCCCCACCCTTGGTGGAGATGTCCTGCATCGTCTTGGTGAATTCCTGGCCGTTCGGCAGACCGACGATTTCGATCGGGATGCCGGTCTCCTTTTCCCACAGGTCCTTGATCGACGGCGCGCCGGCCGGGAACGGCTGTGTGAGCTGGCCGATCGAGCCATCCGACAGGCCGAGCACGATCTTGGCCGGCGCTTTGCCGGCGCCCTTCAGCGCCTTGGCCGCCTCGATGGCGCGGCCTTCCGGCGTGTCGGCGCCATACTGATAGCGCTCGGCACCATCGAAGCCCGTCGGGCCGCCGATCATGCCTGGCGCCAGCGCGTCGGCCGCATAGGCTCGGCCGGGACGAATGAATTGCGGCGCAATGCCAGTGGCGGCCATGATCACGGCCGCCTTTCCTCCGGACGTCAGCAAGCGACGCCGCGAGATGCGGATCAAGTCAGACATTGAAACTCCTCCCTCAGGGTCACGTTTCCTCCACGACCCTATGAGGGATATTGACGGCAGCACGGGAAGCCTGTCAACATCATAAATAATCAAAAGACCTCACAACATTGCAAGTAGGGCGAGGAAATGCGCGAAACCGGGATCCATACGTCACTCCTGATGCCTCGATTTGAGGGAAAACGCCTCTTCCCGCCCCCGCATAGCCCGGCCGGATCATTTGATTTAGCCCAGCGGCTTGCACATCGGCCAAGGGCGGATACATCATTTCCCATCAGAATCGCGGATGGCAGGGAAGCCGTCGCCCGCCGATCCGACGCAGGCAGGAGATGAAAGACGGTGCGGTCCACCCTGACTGACATAGCCCGGGAAGCCGGGGTCTCGGCCGCCACGGTCGACCGAGTGCTCAACAATCGCCCCGGCGTGCGTGCGCGCACGCGTGAAATCGTGCTGGAAATGGCGCAGCGGCTTGGCTACATCGCCGAAAGCCCGAACGGAGCGCCGCCGCGGCCATTGCCCGGTGATGTCATCCGGCTCGATTTCGCGCTGCCCGCCGGCACCAATTCCTTCATCAAGATGCTGCACCGCCAGATCGAGGCGCAGGCGCAGTCACGGCCCGACCTCGATGTGCATATCGCCACCATCGAAGGTTTCAACCCGGACGGTCTCGCCCGCCTGCTGCAGGAACTGCGAGGACAGACGCAAGGCGTCGGTGTCATCGCGCTCGACCATCCGACGGTGCGCGAAGCGATCCGCTCGCTGTCGGCCAACGACATCAAGGTGGTCACCATCGCCTCCGACATTCTGCATGTGCCGAGGGTCGCCTATATCGGCATCGACAATCGTGCCGCCGGGCGGCTGGCCGGCTATCTGCTCAACCGCTTCATGGGATCAGGGCGTCCTGGCAAGGTGGCGCTGTTCGCCGGCTCGCTTTCCTATCGCGGCCACGAAGAGCGCGAGATGGGGTTCCGCCATATCCTGGCGGAGGAATCGCCCAATCTGCAGATCGTCGAGATGCGTGAAATGCTCGACGACCGCGAAAAGGCCTATTCGGAAGCGTCCGCCCTGCTGGAGCGGCACCCCGACCTTGCCGCGATCTACAATGTCGGCGCCGGCAACACCGGCATCGCCCGCGCGCTCAAGGAGCGCGGCCGGGCTCAGTCCATGGTCTTCCTCGGTCATGAGGTGACGGACGGCACCAAGGACCTTCTGCTCGACGGCACGCTCGACGCGGTCATCGACCAGAATCCGCGAGTCGAAGCCCGCGAAGCGCTCAACACTCTGACCCATGCGGTCAGGGGATTGCCCTATGAACTGCACCAGCCGAGGCTGCAGGTGATCTTCAAGGAGAACATCCCGGAGATCTGACGGAGAAAGCGAGGGAGGGCGCGGCGCTACAGGGCGCCGCCCCGCTCGATGTTTCCGGTCTACTGAACGGCGGCGATTTCCGCGCCAGCGGCATCGACAAAGCTCTTGTCCACCCATTTGCCGTAGTCGATCGAACCCTTCAGGAGCCCGGCGCTCGCCATGAACTTCTCCTCGCCCTGCAAGGCGGCGATCGCATCGTCGGTGAGCTTCGGGTCCTGGTGGAACACGCCGTCGGCATAGGTCTTGCGGACGGATTTTTCCGACGACTTGGTCGCCTCGACAAAGGTCTTGATCGTCGTGTCGGGGTGCGCGTCGGCCCAGCGCGAAATCTCGATATCGACCTTGAGCAGCCGCTTGACCAGATCGGGGTACTTTGCCGCGAAGGCGCCGTTGACCGAGATGACGTTCGGCACGCTCCATTCCGGATGCGTGCCGGTGTCGAACAGTACGCGCGCCTCGCCGGTGTCGACCAGCTTGGCCGCCGTCGAATCCGTCTCGACAATGGCGTCGATATCGCCGCGCAGCAACGCCGGACCGGACGCCTCGAAAGGCAGGTTCAGCCCTTCGACGTCATTGATGCTCAGGCCGACGCTGTTCAGCGCCTTGCTGAAATTCGAATGCCGCACCGTGCCGGTGAGATAGGCGACCTTCTTGCCCTTGAGATCCTGCAGCGTCTTCAGCGGCGAGTCGGCTTTGACGATGATGTAAGAGCCGCCTGCCTTCACGTAGCTCGACACACCGATCAGCTTGACGTCGGCACCGGACGCCGCGACGCGCAGCGCCGGATTATTGCCGGTGTAGGTGAACTCGATCGCGCCGGTGGCCAGCGCCGTCGTCGCCTCCGAGCCGCCATTGAAGGTCACCAGTTCCACCTTAATGCCGTCCTTGGCGAATTCCTTCTCCCACCAGCCGTCCTTCTGGGCGAGAATGAATTTGAGGTGCCCGGGAGCCGTGCTGCCGATGCGGATGACATCGGGCTTGTCCTGCGCAAAGGCAGGCATGCCGCCAAGGCCGATGGCGACGGCAATGGCGCCCTTCAGGAGCAGCCTGCGAAATCCATCGAACGAGATGCTGGACATGGAAAAATCCTTCCTGATTGGGATGAATGAGAGGCTTAAATGAGCGAAGTCTCGGACTGGCTCTTCCAGGCGGTCGCCCAACGTTCGAACCAGACGAGCAGGTAGTTGACGGTCAGGCCGATGATGGTGAGCGTCAGGATGCCTGCGTACATGTCGGCAGTTTCCATCATCAGCTGCGAGTTCTGGATGAGGAAACCGAGGCCGGATTTGGCCGCCAGCATCTCGGCGCCGATCACCGCGAACAGCGAGGATTTCACCGCCAGCCGAGCGCCGGCGACGATCGAGGGAATGCTGGCCGGCAGGATGACCTTCCGGAACAGATCGAAATCGGATGTACCCATCGAGCGCGCCGCCTTGATCAGTAGCGGATCGACCGACTTGACGCCGCTGATCGTGTTGACGAGGAGGAAGAAAACCGAGGAGTAAAAGGTGATCGCCACCTTCGATTCCTCGCCTATGCCGAGCAAAAGAATGAACACCGGCAGCAGCGCGAATTGCGAGGTGTTGCGCAGCGTCTGCACCAGGAGATCGCTGACCTTCTCGAACAGCGAATAGCGCCCCATCAACAGGCCGAGCGGAATGGCGACAACCACGCCGAGAGCGAAACCGATCGCCGCGCGCTGCAGGCTGATGCCGATGTGCTCTACCAGCACGCCCGAGGCGAGCAAGGCCCACCAGGCGACCAGCACCTCACTCAGCGGCGGAAAGAAGATACGGTTCAGCCAGCCAAGCCGTGGCGCGATCTCCCACAGCAGGAAGAACAGGCCGAGCAGCGGCAGGCCGTAGACAAAGGTGCCGTGGCTCGCTTTCTTGCGCCGGACTTTGGCGCTGTGAGCCTTGATGGCGGGGACTCTGGCGGCGGCCACCGTTTCGCCAGCTCCGGCAAACAGATCAAGGGCTCCAGCAGTGCCAAACTTTTCGGTCAGATAGGCCATGGGTCCAGCTCCTCAGTGACTGAAGGCTGGCGACAGGGTCCAGTCCTTCTGCGCCTTGTTGACCTCGTCGCGCAGCACGTCCCAGACGCGGGCGCGATAGGTGTTGAATTCAGCGCTGGCGCGGATGTCGCCGTCGCGCGGCCGGGGCAGGTCGATGTCGATGATCTCTTTCACTGTGCCCGGCCGCGCGGTCATCACCACCACGCGGTCGGCAAGGAAGATCGCCTCGTCGATCGAGTGGGTGACGAAGATCACCGTCGTCTTGATCTTGCCCCAGATCCGCAGCAGCTCTCCTTGCAGGAGTTCGCGCGTCTGCTGGTCGAGCGCCGCGAACGGCTCGTCCATCAGCAGCACTTCCGGATTGCTGGCCAGCGCACGCGCGATCGCGACGCGCTGCTGCATGCCGCCGGAAAGCTGGTTAGGAAAACGGTCCTCGAAACCGGCAAGGCCGAACAGCGCCAACAGATGGCGGGCGGTGGCGGTGCGCTCGGCCTTGGCGACGCCGCGCACTTCCAGTGCATATTCGATGTTGGCGAGCGCCGTGCGCCAGGGAAACAATGCATATTGCTGGAAGACATAGCCGGTCTTGGGATCGGGCCTTGTGATCCGCCTGCCGTCGAGCTGGACGTCGCCACCGGTCGCCTGCGTCAGCCCGCCGATAATGTCGAGCAGCACGGACTTGCCCGACCCGCTGGGTCCGACCAGCGTGATGAACTCGCCCTTGCGGATGGAAAGATCGACGCCATCGAGCACGGTGACGCGGTCCGTCGCCTCGCCGTCGACGGTGACGAACTGCCCCGGCTTGAGCTGGAAGGTCTTGCTGATATCGCTGACGATGATGCGATTCATATCTGTCTCCGATCGGTTCACTGCGCCACGCGGATGCGGTGCGTCGGGTCGAATTCCGCGCCGCCGGCCTTGCCGCGCTTCCAGCCGAGCGCGCGGGCATAGGAGCCGAACAGCTGGCGTGCGTCGGCCTCTGACTCGGTGATGCCGGTCGGCCCTTCGGCGAATTCGGCGACATAAAGCGCGTCGGTCGGGCAATAGATCTCGCAGAGGAAGCAGGTCTGGCAGTCGTTCTGGCGCGCGATCACCGGCACGCCGTTCTCGGTCGCGTCGAAGACGTTGGCCGGGCAGACCTTGACGCAGATGTCGCATTCGACGCAGCGCGTGGCCGAGACGATCTCGATCATGACGCCAGCTCCGCCAGCCGCTCGGGCGCGCCTGCAATGCGGAACTCATCGACCCCCGTGATCACCAGCCGGTGCGCGAAGGCCGGGCTCTTGCCGGGCAGGTCGGTACGGCGATGCATGCCGCGGCTCTCGGTGCGGTGCAGTGCGGCGGCCACCGACCAGCGCCCGGCTGCAGCAATCGATGCCGCCTCGCGGGTGCGGACTCGATCCACCCCCTCGCCCTGCAGATGGTCGCGTACGTCGCGCCAGACACTCTCCAGCCTCTCGCTGCTTTTCTCCAGGCCCTCGCCAGAGCGGAAGAAATTCTTGTCGAGCGGCGTGACTTCGCTACGCACCGCCTCGATGATTTCGCCGGACGATATGTCGGCGTGCGCCGTTGCCGCCGGGCGCAACCCAGCCTGGCCGAGCGACTGCGCAGCACTGCGAAACGCCTTACCGTTTCGACGCTTGGCATGGGTAGAGGCGCCCTTGCCGGCCCACCAGCCGCTGGCCAGCGCCCAGGACGAATTGACGGCGCCGCCGCCCGAAACAGCCCCGGTCATGATCTCTCGGCTGGCGGCATCGCCGGCAACGTAGAGGCCGGGCACGCCGGTGGCGCAGTCGTCGGAGACGATATCGATGCCGCCCGTGCCGCGCACCGTGCCTTCGGCGCGCAAGGTGATGCGGAACAGCTCGCTGAACGGATCGATGCCGGCGCGGTCATAGGGCACGAAGCAATTCGGCTGGCCCTGGCGCAACCAGCCTTGCAACGCCGGTTCGGCCTGATCGATCCGCGCATAGACAGGGCCGTCGATCAGCGCGCGCGCCACTTCCTCCTCGCGGTCGCCGATGCCGTTGCGCAACGGCTCGCCGGTTGGCCCGAGGATCGGCGAGCCATCCTCACGATGGAACGAAGCCCAGCGGAACGGCAGCCCCTTGTTCAGCGAGGAACCATAGGGCGCCAGCGTGTACTTGCCGGTGAACTCCATGCCCGACAGGCTGGCGCCGGCTTCCGCCGCCATCAGATAGCCGTCGCCGGTCAGCCCGGTCGCGCCGAGAATGCGCTCGCGGAAGGCGCAGCCGCCGGTCGCCAGCACCACGGCGTTGGCGTCGACGCGCCAGTCGTGACCGGCCTGCCTGGAGACACCGGCGGCGCCGACGATGGCATCGCCATCGGACAGAAGTTCGAGCGCGGGATGGTGGTCGAGCACAGTGACGCCGGCCAGGAGCACCCGGCGGCGCATGAAGCGCATGTAGTCCGGGCCGCGCAGATTGGCGATGTAGAGGCGTCCGTCATCCTCGCTCGGAAACGGATAGCCCCATTCGGACAGCCTGAGCAGATTGCGGTAGGCGGTGTCGACGCAGCGCAACATCCAGCGCGGGTCGGCGAGTTCGCCGGTGCGCTGCCAGCGCCGCTCGACGACGGCATGCCTGTTGTCGCCCGGCGGCACGCACCAGGTGCCGGTGTTGGACGGCGCGGTGGCGCCGCTGGTGCCGAGATAGCCCTTGTCGGCCAGCACCACCTTGGCGCCGTTTTCGGCCGCGCCGACAGCCGCCCAGGCAGCCGACGGACCGCCGCCCAACACCAGGACGTCGGCCTGGAGCAGCAAGCTGTCGGAAGCGGATTTTTGCGGCTTGGGCATGGATGCTCGGTGACTGAGTTCGCTACAGGGCGATATTGCTAAGCGGCGCGAGCGGCGCTTGCGAACCACACCGGCTCGTTGCCAGCGCTCCATTTGATGTTGCAGCCGATCGATGGCACTTGGCTTGACGCGGGCTTGCCGCCCTCCAGCACCGTATCCACCGCCGCGCGCAGATCAGCACCGGTGACCGGTTTGCCATTGCCCGGCCGCGCATCGTCGAACTGGCCGTGATAGGCGAGCCGCCGGTCGGCATCGAACAGGAAGAAGTCGGGCGTGCAAGCCGCGCCATAGGCCTTGGCCGTCTGCTGGGAAGCGTCCTTGAGGTAGGGGAAGGAATAGCCGAATTTTTCAGCCTCCTCGCCGATGCGGGCAAGCGTCTCCTCGGGATGCGCCTCATGGTCGTTGGCGTTGATCGCCACCACCTGCAACCCCTTGTTCGCATAGTCCCTGGCAAAGGCGGCAAGCTGCTCGCGGATCAGCACGACGAACGGGCAGCGGTTGGAGATGAAGGCGACAAGCAAGGCCGGCTTGGCATCGAAATCGGTGAGCCGGTGCAGCACGCCTTGCGCGTCAGGCAATAGGAAATCGGCGGCCCTGGTGCCAAGCTCGATCGGGTTGGATTCTGTCTTCGGCATCGACACGCTCCCTTTTATGCAGCCGGTTTCACAAAGCCAACACGCGAGCGTTTGAGCGCTCGCAGTTAGTCTATGAATTTAGTATAATTATAGGCTGGAGAGCGCATTCGCGGTCAACCGCGCGGCTTAGAATATCGTGCCAATGTTTCGGGCCGAGCCGGCACGTTTGTTCGAGCAAGAGCCGATCTGAAGAAATCCGCACGGACAAGGTTTTATCGTAGGCTGCAGGGCCGCCCGCGAGAGGATGCCATCGCAGGCGAGCCTTCTGCGACCATCGGGGCATCATTATCCCTTGGGATAGAGTGCCTTCGCCAGGTTGCGGATCGCATCTGATGTGCGCGGGCCAAACCCGATCATGTAGGCGCCGTCGAGCACGACCAGCGCCTTGTTGGCCGCCGCCGGCGTTGCCGCCAGCGCACGGTTGCCGAACACCTGCTCGGGCGTGGGACCGCCCTTGCCGTCGCTCATCATCAGGTTCACATCCGGCGCCATCTCGATCAGCTTTTCCTCCGATGCCGGCTTGTAGCCCTGCACGACGTCCATCGGGTTGAGGCCACCGGCATAGCGGATGATGGCGTCAGCCGAGGTGCCGGCGCCGGCGGCACTCAACTTCACGAGACCATGGAAGAACACCACCTTCTTGCGCCGCTCCGGCGGGATCTTCGCCGCCAGATCGGCGGCAGCCTGAAAGGCGGTGAGCACCTCGGCGGAAACCACCTTGCCCTTGTCCTCAAGCCCAAGACTGGCGGCAACCAGCGTGATCTTGCGCTCAACGCCTTGCGGGGTGTTGTCCTGCGGGACAAAGACGACCGGGATCGCCAACGACTTCAACACCTCGACCGCCTCCGGCGGCCCGCTGTCCTCGGCCGTCAGGATCAGATCGGGACGCAAGCTCGCCAGCCCCTCGACCGAAAGCTGTCGGCGATAGCCGACATTGGGCTTCCCGGTCACGGATGGCGGGTACTTGCTGCCACGATCGACACCGACGATCCGCTCGCCTGCGCCGAGCGCATGGACAATCTCGGTGACATCGGAGCCGAGCGTCACGATCCGGGTCCCCGCGCCCGGCACGACAGTTCGCCCCAGCGCATCGACAACGGTCTCGGCGGCCAGCGCCTTGAAGCCGCAGGAAGGCGCTGGCACCGACAGCGCCAGAAGCAGCACCGCCGCGAGCCTGCCCGGTTGCAACCACCCGATCCTCCTGCCCTCGCCCGCCCTGCCGATCATGCCGCTGCTCCCGTGCCAGATGCTTCTCGATAATGGTCGGCTATAAATTTAAAGTTGACTCATGTCATCATGTTTTAATATGTGACCCATGCCTTGACTGCCTGGTCGAGGGATTTCAATCACGCCAGCCAAGGCCGTTCAGCCACCGCCAGCAGTTTTGCTTTTGCTTGGGGGCTGCATGACAACGACAACAAATACGACCTTGATGGCGAGTACCACGCTCGCCTTCGTTCTCGGCCTCTGCGCCGTGCCTCTTGCCAGCGCGCAGGAGCAGGACCAGGAGAAGAAGGTCGCCGCCAAGACTGGCCGCCTTGCGCCGGCTAGTGTCGCGCAGAACCAGCCAGCGACGATGCTCGACGTGATCACAATCTCGGCGACGATGATCAAGACGGCGGTCATCGAATCGATGGCTGCCATCAGCGCCATCGATCAGGACGAGCTCGACCGCATCCAGCCCGACACCGCCGCCGATATCTTCCGCACCACGCCCGGGGTCGCCGCCTCGATGAACGGCGACGACCCGGCCACTGCCATCAACATTCGCGGCCTGGAACAGTATGGCCGCGTCGTCGTCACGCTCGACGGCGCCCGCCAGGATTACTGGCGAGTCGGCCATGGTTCGGGCTCGTTCTATGTCGAGCCGGACCTGATCAAGGAAGCCACGGTCATTCGCGGCCCGGTCTCCAACGCCTATGGCTCGGGCGGCATCGGCGGCGTCGTCTCCTTCGAGACCAAGGACGCCGGCGACTTCCTCAAGAAGGACGAGCGCTGGGCGCTGAGCGAAAAGCTCGGCTACGAGGACAATGGTGACGGCTTCACCACCAGCACCACCGGCGCTTACCGCTTCAGCGACGACGCCGACATCATCGGCAATCTCATATACCGTGACCGCGACAGCTACACCGACGGCAATGGCGACGCCGTGCCATGGACCGGCGAGCGGGTGACCAGCGGTTATCTGAAGACGACACTGCGGCCGGCCGATGGCCACGAGCTGAAGCTCGGCGCCATCCTGCAGCGCTACAACGACCAGATCACCGGATCGAGCGGCTCGACCTCGCCGACGCTGAGCCGCTACGACACCAACACCACCAACCAGACCTACACAGCTGCCTACACCTGGAAGCCTGAGGACAACAACCTGATCGACTTCAGTGCCAATGCCTACCACAACCGCACCCGCGCCGAGCAGACGCAGGTCTGGCCCACCTCGGCGATCGGCAACTTCCGCTTCTACGACGTCGCCACGACAGGCTTCAATGTGAGGAACTCCTCGCGCTTCGGCGCCTGGGGGCTTGCCCACACACTGACCTACGGGCTCGATTATTACTATCTCGAAGCATCGTCGGAAGCGGCGCATTTCGGCGCTGGCGAGCAGCAGGGCTATGGCGGCTTCCTGCAATGGCAGGGCGACTATCAGAACTGGCTGCAGGTGATCGCGGCCATGCGCTATGACGGCTACCAACTCGATGGCGAAACGCGCATCCCGTCGCCGCAGGAAGCCTCGATCTCCGGCGACCGCTGGTCCCCGCGTCTCACCGTCGGCGTCACTCCGTTCGACGGTTTCCAGCTCTACGGCACCTATTCCGAAGGTTACCGGGCGCCGGGTCTGCAGGATGTCTTCCGCGGCGGCGGCGCCCATGGCGGCGGTGATACATACCGGCCCAATCTTCTGCTGCAGCCCGAGACGGCGAAGAACTGGGAGGCCGGCATCAACGTGAAATATGACGATTTGCTGGCGGCGGGCGACCGGCTGCGCGCCAAGCTCAACGTCTTCCACACCGCCGTCGAAGACTACATCGACGTTGACCTCACCGTCCTGCCGCGCACGGCGATCAACATCGGCGACGCCCGCCTCAAGGGCGTCGAGGCCGAGATGGTCTATGACTACAACTGGGGCTTTGTGAACCTTGCCGGTGCGCTGATCGACGCCAAGGTCGTCAGCGGCGTCTATTCCGGCCAGGCGCTGAACAACACGCCGCTTGACCGCTTCTCGGCCACCATCGGCTTCCGCATGCTGGAGGACCAGCTCACCGTCGGCGCGCAATATCTCAGCGTCGGCAAGATCACCCGCACCAGCCGCACCAATCCTAACGCCGTGCCGATCGTCGACGACGGCTTCGATCTGGTCAACGTCTTCGCCAACTGGCGCGTCAACGACAACGCACGGCTCGATTTCGGCGTCGATAATCTCTTCAACACCGCCTATACCGACCCGCAAAGCGCATGGTCGACCACGGCCGCAACCGAACAAGGCAAGGGCCGCACCTTCAAGGTAGCTCTCACTGGCAGGATCGGAGGCTGAGAATGAGCGAAGCATCTGCAAGCGAACTGACCTGCGAGGCCCGCCTCGACCTGCGGCACCTGCCCGCCTACATGGACCGCATCAGCGACAGGCTGCAGAGCTTCGAGGCCGATGCTTCACAACACGGCCAGCGCATCGATTTCCGCTTCGCCTTCGGCGACGCCTCTATCGACGTGGAACGGCTGGTGATGCGGGCCAATGCCGCCGACCGCGACGGGTTGGCCCGCATCAAGGACCTGCTGGCCACCGCGATCCAGGTCTATGCCAGGGACGAAAATCCCGAGATCGTCTGGACCGGCGATCTCGCCAATGAGACCAGCCTCGCCCAGTTCCGCGAAGTGGTGGTGACGGACGTACGCGACCTGACCCCACATATGCGCCGCATCCGTCTGGCCGGCGAGAATCTCGGCCGCTTCGCCAAATTCGGCGGCATGCATATCCGTATGCTGTTTCCGACCAGGGAGGTGCCCGCTCCGCTGTGGCCGGTGCTCGGCGGCAATGGCTTGCCGGTCTGGCCCGCCGATGACCGGCGGCCGGTGGCGCGCGTCTACACCATCCGCGCGCTCGACGTGGCCAAGGGCGTGATCGATGTCGACTTCCTAATCCATCCCGGCGAGAGCGTTGGCTCGAGCTGGGCCATGCAGGCGGTATCAGGCATGAAAATCGGCATCATGGGGCCAGTCGGCCGTCCGGTGCGGCAAGCAGAATGGTATGTGATGGGTGCCGATGAAACCGGGCTGCCGGCGCTGGCGCGACTGCTGGAAACGCTGCCAGCCGAAACAAAGGGCGTCGCCTTTGTCGAAATCGCTAATGATGGCGAAAGGCAGGAGATCGCCAACGCCACGGGCATCGAGTTGCATTGGCTGACACGGGACGGCGTGCCGGCGGGTGAAGACAGACTGCTGACCGAGGCCGTGCGCTCCGCGGCGTGGCCGCAGGGCGGCTCGGCCTTCGGCTGGTTCGCGGCGGAAGCGACCGCCGCCAAGATCGTTCGCGAGCACTGGCGCGGCACACTGGGACTCGGCCGCGATGAGACGCTGGCCGCTGCCTACTGGCGGCGTGGCGCCGCGGGATTGATGGCGGGGTGAACGCTGACGATCGCCGGGCCATCCGTCCCGATAGCGATGGTAATCCTGTCGCCTGAGGTTATGCCGGCAATGTCGCACACCACCAGCGGCATGCGAATATTGTAGAGGAATTCGGCGACGATGGCGCCGACCGCCAGGATCGGGTCCGGGCGTTCCAGGAGAATGCCGGCCGGTGCCGTTCCCAGACGGATCGCTTCGGCTAGCACCGAAGACGAAGACGACGACCCGCGCCCGCTCGGCATGACCAGGATCTTGCCGGCGACATTCTGGCCTAGGCCCGGATGCGAATGGTCCATTATGTCGCCGGTTACGGCATCGATGCCGCCCCAGAAGCTGAGCGGCTGCGAAAACACCAGCGCCTGACCCTCGGCCGCGCCCGCCAATTGGAAGGTACCGGTTCGTTCCACCGGTCGCGTCATGAGGCGCCCCGCACGACATGCCCAACCGCTGCGGAGCGGATGCAATCCTTCATCTCGGCGAAGGCCACGGACACGCCGATATTGCCGGGCGCATAATGTGCCCATTTGCCGGAATTGGTCATCACCACGCCGTCGAGACGTTCGAGGATCGCAGTGACATAGGTGCAGGTATCGGCGACCGGGATCAGGCCGAACGCCTCCATGCCATCAAGCGCTCCCTCCTCCTGCAATCGCGTCAGCGTCGCGCGGCCGGAGTTGACATAGATCGGGATGCGCCTGCCTGGCGCGATCTCTCGCAGCAGCGGCAACAGCCGCATCCATTCCTCATGCGAAAAATGCGGCGTGCCGAGCGATACTGCCGCCAGCGGCGCACCATCGGGCACTCCAGACAACTTGGCCAGCGCATGGTCGATATCGGTACGGGTGATGCGGATCGTCTCCTCTGGCACATGACCGTGGAAGGCCTCGTCGAGCGTGCTGGCTTCCGGCGTGACGCCGACCGCATGGAACAGCGCCACCGCTCCGGTCGTTGCCGCCGCCGCACCCAGCGCCTTCAGCTGATCCTCGTCGCGCGGCTGCGGCAGGCCTGCAATCACCGGAATGCGGTCGCCACTCGCTTGCCCGATCACCAGCCCGATGCCGACGAACAGACTGTCGCTCGGCTCCAGGTCAGCAATTGCCAGCTCGAACAGGATTCGGCCGCGCCGGTTCTCGCTCAAATGCAGCCCCCAGGCCGGCGCGCGCCCGCTCATGGCACAGCACAGATCGATGAAATCGCCATAGCGGTTGGTGCGCGCGCCGATCACCGAATTGGCAAAGACGATGGCGTTGGATTCGCCCCAGGCGATCTGCTGGCCGAAGGCTGGCCGGAACCGCGTTTGATAGGGCGCGCAAGTAAATGTCGCCTGGCAACCGAGCTCCAGATGCGCCTTCATCAACCGTCGCGCAGGCACCTCTTCCGCCGCTGGCATCTTCACCATGCCGGGATGGATGAGGTCGAACGAACCGACGTTCAATGTCGTCGGCACCTGGACGCAGCCGCCGCCCTCAACCAGCCGTTCCACGAAATCGAGACCGGCCTTGCCGTGGTAGAGACAGCCATCGATATGGGCGCCGGCAATGTCGAGCAAACTGCCTGCCCCGATCGCATTGGAAAAAGCGACCAGGATTTTCATGGCAGCGGCTGCGGACGGGCCTTGCTCGCCGTCGAGCATGGATCGGTCGTGCGCACTCAGTTCAAGTGTCATCGGTACTCCAGCCGCTTACTCGATCGCATAGCGGGACAGCACCCCCCTCTGCCCTGCCGGGCATCTCCCCCGCAAGGGGCAGGGGAATCGCACATGAGTACAAACGGACTCTTGTGTGGTGTGCGGAAATCGATTCTGAGAGGACCTCTGAATGATC
>NZ_JAMYRC010000041.1:0-52565 GCF_040321205.1 Mesorhizobium sp. M0496
ATGGACTTCTGTCGCCGGTGATCAAGATGCCAGACCGTTACGTGGTTTCCCACTATGACTTCGTCGTCCGCAACATACCGCCGGCGCAGCTCTGGACTTATCGTCGAACAGTCTAGCCAAATCTGGAAGGTCCCCTCCCTTATGGTCCGTTGGCAACGCCATCCTGGCACACTGCGACGCACGGTGACATCCACCCATCATGCCGTGGATGTGGACAGAGCAGAGCACCGCATGAACGGGATTGCTAATGGACGCGTGGGCCACGGGGCTGCTTGGGGTGCGTAAGGCACGCCCGAGTCCAATCTATGCCGAAAAGGAGGCATGCCGCGACCGGGGGTTCCGGACTGCCATTTATGCGACTTTCGAAGCACAAACCATGAACATCCATTAGGCCTGAACTTGCTACCTCAAGGTCAGCTTTGCGCCTGCATATCGTCATTGAGCTGACTGTTGCCGCTGCCCGAAAGCCGACGTTGTTGGCGGACTCAGCTCGCTGAAGTCGCCGAACGGGCAGGTCGCGGGTTTTTCTTTGCCCCCACGCCGGGAGTTACTGTGATCGAGCTTTGACCCTGGCGTGGATGATCGGAAAGCAAATGATATATATCGAAGTTGTGCCGGAAGCCCCGTCCGTCGATGACCCACAGGTTACCGTAGAAAGTCTCGCGAGCGATGCGTTCGGCATCAGTCATGGCGGAGTGCTGGACGTGACCGTGATGCCGTAGGTGTTTTGATGTCCGCCCGATGGATTTCGCCGTCCGGGGCGACGTGCGAAATCTCTCGGCACTCCTCCGGAAACAAGTTCTTCCAGTCAGGATGCCACTGTGTCTCGTTTTCCCACCAAGGATCACAGTTGCGGCGGCCAAGATGAGCCCAGTGGTGGAGTACGCGTGGGCCGCATTTTGAACTCATTCCGGAGCTGCAGGTCGGGCAGGTGCCCTTGCCGCCGGGGGAACGCCTCGCGGCGAACATTATCAATCAGGGCGTATTGCATGCCGGACCTTTAGCCCTTGAATTGTTTCGAGCACGGATAGGCGACGCCCCCGCTCCACTCGGCTGCCATGCCGGTCCGTTCAAATTTACCGGTTGCTTTAGTAGCAAAGTATCTTGCGGTCTCGCTTCAATTAAGTCATTCGTTTTGCGGGGTCTGGAAATGTAAAACTTAGGGTAATTATGCGCATTCAAAAGGTCGCAATCAAGAATTTTAGACTGCTGTCTGACGTAAGTCTCGTTTTAGAAGCCTCCGAAACAGTAATCGTGGGGCGAAACAACAGCGGCAAAACTTCGCTTTCCGAGGTCATGCGCCGGCTTCTCGATGATGGCCCCGTGAACTTCCAGCTTGAGGACTTCTCCAGCGCCTGCTACCGCAGGTTTTGCGATGCCGTCCATGCGCATCTCGCAGGCCAGCCTGAAGACGAAGTCCGTGCTCTCCTCCCAGCCATCGAATTGCGTCTGCATTGCAGGTATGATCCCAACGCCCCGGAACTCGGTCCGTTGGCACCGTTCGTCGTCGATCTCGACCTCGCCGTAAGCGAGGCTTTGATCGTGCTTCGCTACGAACTGAAGGACGGTGGAATAGGCGCCCTTTTCGACGAGCTCCTTGATGGGTCGCTGGACGATGCGTCCCGAAAGGCGTTCCTTGTCGCGTTGCGCGAAAGGATTCCGGTCAATTTCGCACTCAGGATTCGCGCGGAAGATCCGAACGACCCCACAAACTTCCGGCAACTGCAACCAGCCGCCCTGCGTAGCTTGGTAAAGACCGGCTTCATTAACGCACAGCGCGGTCTGGATGATGTGACATCGCGAGAAACGGACGTTCTCGCTAAGATTCTTGAGGGCCTCTTCGTCACGGCTTCCTCGCCGACCGCGGATGCAGCAGACCGGGTTATTGCAGAAGCCCTCGCCACCGTTGTGCAGGGCATTCAGACCCAAATTGACGGCAATTTCGGAAATCAACTGCAAAACCTGATGCCGACGTTGACCAGCTTTGGGTACCCAGGATTGGGCGGCCAGGAGCTCCAGACAGAGACAATTCTCGATATCCGCAAGCTCTTGTCGAACTTCACCAAAGTTCGATACGCCGGGTATGGCGGGGTGACGCTCCCCGAGTCGTATAACGGGCTGGGTGTGCGCAATCTGATTTTCATTTTGCTCAGGATCGTGGAATTCCACAAAGCATTTAAGGCCGAGCCGAAGACGCCTGGCATTCACCTTGTTTTCATTGAGGAGCCCGAGGCCCATCTGCATCCTCAGATGCAGGAGGTCTTCATCAAACAATTGAGCAAGATCGCCGCGCAACTGGCTGGCGCAGGTGAGGGCGCTGTCCCTTGGCCCGTTCAGTTTGTGGTGTCCACCCATTCGTCACATATCGCGAACGCAGCAGGTTTCGAGAGTATCCGATATTTTCTTGGCGCCGACGTGCCGGGCGCCGATGCCGGTATTCGACAGACCCAAATCAAAGATCTGCGTGAGGGGCTGGCGGGCACGCCGGCACCTGGCAGGCAGTTTCTGCACCAATATCTTACGCTCACGCGCTGCGATCTATTTTTCGCCGACAAGGCCATTCTCGTTGAAGGTCTCAGTGAACGGCTCATGTTGCCGGTTGTCACCGGGAAAATAGAAGCCTTGGAGCCGGCGGTTAAGCTCTCAAGCCAATATCTCACGATCATGGAGGTCGGCGGGGCATATGCGCATCTATTCTTTGCTCTCCTCGATTTCTTGGAATTGCACTATCTCATCATCACCGATCTGGATTCTGTCGTGGCGCCGGGCGGTGTAGCGTGCGCGGTCCACCTGGGCACTGCCTCTAGCAATGCCTGTTTGAAGAACTGGTTCAGTGACGACGATCCCTACACCCTGGCAGGGCTGACCGCTAAAACCAGCGACGACAAGATCGACGGACGTGGCCGCATTGCCTATCAGGTTCCCGAGGTCGCCTTAGGCCCCTGCGGTCGGACTTTTGAAGACGCCTTTATTCTGGCCAACCCCGTACTTTTCGCGCTGCCGGCGGGGACACTACAGGAGCAGGAGCTGGCTGCGCGTGACATGGCAGCGGACCTGAAGAAATCGGAATTCGCGCTGAAGTACGCCATTCAGGAGACAGGCTGGGTAACGCCAAAATATCTTGCTGACGGCATTCGCTGGCTGGCAGTCGACTACGTGCCTCTCGTCGATCCGGCACTGGCGATCGTGGCTGCTGCTGCGGCAGTGGCGCCGGCGGGGCCTGTTCCGGAAGGCGACGCCGTTGGCTAATCTCGAATCCCCGGCCGAAGCGGCGAGCCGCATAGCGCTGGATGAGGTCTTCGCGTGCATCCGGGCTGGCCGCAGTTTTCGCCTTGAGGCCGGTGCTGGCGCCGGGAAGACCTACTCGCTAATCGAGGCGCTTAAATACCTGACGAAGCGGCATGAGCGGGACTTTTCGCGGCGTGGACAGCAAATCGCCTGCATCACCTTCACCAACGTCGCAAAGGATGAAATCGAAGCTCGAACCGATCGGCATCCGATAATTTATTGCAATACCAACCATGCCTTCTGCTGGCTGCTTATCGGCGGCTTCCAGAAGCAGCTTAAGGCCTTGGTGCAGCAATTGCCGATTTGGCAGGAAAAGCTTCTGGAGGCTGGCGGCATAGGTAGCAGGGGTGTCGAATACAGTCTGGGCCACCGCGCGGTGCGCGAACATGTGCTCTCGCTCCACCATGATGACGTCATCCCGCTCACCATCTCGCTGATGGAAAATCAGAAGTTTCGAAAAATCATGGCCGACCGCTTCCCCATCATCTTGATTGATGAGTATCAGGATACCGACAAAGCCTGGGTTGAGGCGCTTAGGGTTCGCTTCCTGGGCCAGCCAAATTCACCGCTTTTTGGGTTCTTCGGCGACCACTGGCAGAAAATTTACGGCAACGGATGTGGCGAGCTCAACGACGCCGCCGTCACACCAATCGGCAAGAAAGCGAACTTTCGCTCCGTGAATGCGATTGTCGAATGTCTCAATCGGATGCGCCCGGAGTTGCCGCAGTTTGTCAAAGACCCGGCTGACCCTGGCCGGGTCCGCATCTTCCATACCAACGGCTGGGTTGGGCAACGGCAAGGAGGCCAACATTGGCGCGGTGATCTGCCGTCTAACGCAGCGCACCAGGCTCTCGAAACCACGAAAGCCAAGATGGTTGTCGACGGCTGGGACCTAGCCCCCAGCCAAACCAAGATCCTCATGTTGACTCATCGGGTCCTTGCGAGTGAGCAGGGCTATTCAAACCTCGCCCAAGCGTTTCAGTACAACGACTCCTATCTTAAAAAAGAGAACCGGCTAATCGCGTTCTTGGTCGATGTACTTGAGCCCGCCGCCGACGCCTATGCAGCAAAGCGTTACGGCGCCATGTTCGAGGCGCTGGGAGGAACAGTCCCGGTCCTGAAGCGCCAAGCGGACAAGGCCGCTTGGACCGCCTCTTTCGATACACTCATGGCCCTGAGGAACAACGGGTCTGTTGGTGACGTTGTCGACCACTTGATAGCGTCCCAGCGTCCCCGCTTGCCGGATCGGGTTGAAGACTTGCAACATGAGTTGGCTGCATTCGATGTGACTGCGGGCGTCGAGATGCCGCGGCCGATGGCAGAGCTACAAAAGCTTCGCCCGGTTGCATATGCGGAGGTCAAAGCGCTGCGAAGATATCTCGACGGACATTCGCCGTTTGAAACCAAGCATGGGGTCAAAGGTGCTGAATTCGAGAATGTTCTGGTTGTCCTCGGTCGGGGCTGGAATCAATATAATTTCGAGGAAATGCTGGAATTGGCGGGAGCGGGGGCTATTCCCGCCGCCAAACAAGCAACCTTTGAGAGGAACCGCAATTTGTTCTACGTGGCCTGTTCGAGGCCCAAACGGCGCCTCACGCTGCTTTTTACCCAAGAACTATCGAATGCGGCCTTGGCAAAGCTTCAAGGGTGGTTCGGTGCCGGTTCTATTGAAGCGTTGGAGTTGTAATGGAAGCTCCAAAGCCAGCCTCAGATTACAGCTCCGCCTACGAAGGCCGCTGGAAAGCGGCCAACGACGCAGGATAAAGAAATGGCCATATCGAGCGACTTGCCTATAGCCTTGCCATCCGAGGATCGATACGGCCTCACCCCTTTCGCGAAAGCGCTCGCGGGCAGTATTGCGGACATGGTGGTTCCTACGGGGGCGGTTCTGGCCATCAATGGGCCTTGGGGCGCAGGCAAGAGCAGCGCCATCAATCTGATTGAGCATCATCTGAAACCATCCGTCGAAAGGGGTGAGATGGTTCTCGTGCCGTTCAATCCCTGGTGGTTCGCCGGGGCTGACACGTTGATCCTGGCGTTCTTCCGGGAACTTGGCAAGGCGATCGAGCCGTCGCTACCCTCGAAATTCAGGAAATCCATAGCCTCCCTAGGACAAGGCATTTCCTCGTTGGGGACCATCGCGGGCGCCGTCGCAGACATGAAAGCTCCGGGTATTGGCGCCATCGTTTCGGGGGCGGCGGGTTTTATCGGTAGGGCTCTGGCGTCGGACAAGACTGTGGAAGAGGAACACAGGCTAATTTCTCAAGCGTTGGCCGATCAAAAGAAGCGCTTCGTTGTCGTGATCGATGACATCGACCGCCTCAGCCCGGACGATGTGCTCACAATTTTCCGTCTGATAAAATCGGTTGGCCGGTTGCCCAATGTAATCTATCTGCTGGCTTTTGATCGACAGATAGCGGAGCGCATTGTCGCGGAACGCTTTCCATCCGAGGGCGCCAGTTACCTCGAGAAGATCATTCAGGGCTCCTTCGAATTGCCCCCACCGCGTCTTGATTTCCTCCGGTGGCATTCCGCAGAAGTCGCAATGAAAATCATGGGTGAGCCTGACGAAGCAAAGAAGACGCGCTTTTGGAATGTCTTCTATGACATCGTAAGCCCGACGATCCGTACGCCGCGCGATGTGGCGCGCATCGGTAACCAGCTGTCAACCACGTGGGGTGCAGTCGCAGGGAACGTCGATCAGGCGGATTTTCTAGCCGTCATTGCGATGCAGTTGTCAGAGCCGACCATCTATGCTGCGGTCCGCCAGAACCCGGATCTGCTTTGTGGCATCGAGCATATGGGCAGTCACCGTCGGGAAAATCAGGCCGAGGACTACGACGCTCTTTTTAGCCTGAACACTAGGAGCGAGCGGGACCGAAAGAGGTTGCGGACGGGTCTCACCCGTCTCTTCCCACGTCTGGACGCCGGGTGGGCCAACACTTATCACCAAGGTGAAGGCTTCGACCGGGAACGCCGGATTGCCTCGGAAAAGCATTTCCAAAGCTACTTTGCGTTCTCCATTTCGGAGGACGTTATACCCGCCGACCAACTCGATGCGCTGGTTGATCGCGCCGATGATACAGCTTTCATCCAGGACGCCTTCCGCACGGCACTCGGCGTCAGGCGCGCCACAGGAGAGACGAACGTCCCATTGCTGCTGGATGAGCTCTCAGTCCACGCGCCGGAAATCTCTAATCCAAAAATCCCGCAACTTGTGGCCACTTTGTTCACGATCGCCGACGACCTCAACGTCAAGGGCGATGCGAAGCAAGGTTTCGGCGGATTCGGCAACAATCATCTCAGACTTCACTGGTTGCTGAACCGGCTCGTGCATGATCGGTTTCCGATCGAGCAACGTGATGCAATTTACCGTGGTGCGATGGCAGTTGGTTCCCTTGCGTGGACACTGGATTTTGCGCATCGCTGCTTGGCCTACTTCGCGCCACCGGAGGATGGGAAGGAGCGCGGTGAGCCCATTGTCGGCGAAGCCGTCGCGGAGGATTTCAAGAACATTGCGCTTGCCCGATTGAGAGACGCGGCTAGCGAGGGATCATTGATCCGCAATCAAGAAATGGCTTCGCTCCTGTTCGAATGGAGGCGGTTTGCCGGCACCGACGGCGCCCAGGAGGTTCGGGCCTGGACGGATTCTGCCCTCTTAGAACCAGACTTCCTTCTCGCGCTTGCGGAGCAGATGCCTTCCTCGTCATGGTCATTCGGCATGGGCGATCGGGTTCAGCGACAAACCGTTAAAGTCGACACCAGAGCCTACGAGAAACTGATCGATATCCCTCGACTTTACGCGCGCGTCGACGAAGAACTCTCTTCTTCGCGGTTACCGCCGGAAGAGCTTGAGAAACTTCGGAGTTTCAAAGAGATTCCCCGGGGGTCACATGGCGACCGAGATGGTGCCGATTAGAGGCGGGCCGTTTCCATGGTTCCCTTTCGATTCTCTATTCTTCCTCACCTAAATCCGTGAACGACTGAAGCAGGAAGCAGGATCGCGGCCGTGACTTCATCTCTCACAACGGCCATTTCTGCGGACGGCTCGGCCTTAAAACTCCCGCGTAGCGCAAGATACGACTCAAACGGCTCAACCCGCGAGGCAGCGGTCGTCATCTGTCTCAAGGCAGCATGGTGGCGATCGTAATCCCCGGCCCGCACCATTTGGGGCAGCATGTCGATCACGGGAAGCATCGGCCCGTCTACGTCTAGATCCCCACGACATCCCCGTTCTTGCGGCGAATCTCTTATGACGGTTCAGAAGTTCGCGGATCAGCGCATGCATCATTTCGGACAGCGCAAGGAGGCGGTCATCGTCGCCTTTCCAAATAGGGTGACACAAGATTTCCGCAGTCGCGTTTCCCTCATGCCGGCGGATCGACCGCGCCTTCGTCAGTATGGTCGACGGCCTTTCCCACCGCATAAGCGAGCGTGAGAGCAATCAAGTCTGGCAGACCAAGCCTGGGGTGGCCCGCAAGCCTAGCGACATCAGCAGACGCTAGGCTAATGCGCTTCGTTGCAAGTGCGACGAGGAATTCAAGGCAGGCTTCCGCTTGAGTGTCCTGTGCGTCGCTCAGCATCTTGAGGATCATGTTGCAAATCTTCACGCTGTGCTGTGCAGTTTCAGCATGCGCGAAATTAAGTTCATGAGGGAAGGCTGCACGCAGGAAACAAGCTTGGATGATCCCGTCATTGAATCGTGTGAAATTCTCACTCGCGAGCACGGCGTAGTGAAACGGCGATTGCGCGAGAGGCGCTTTCGTCTGTCCTGCTTTCGAGACCTTCCGACAGCTTTCAAGAATTGAGGATATTGTTGCAAACACATCGCCCTGGGTGATCGTGCCATCATAATCGGGATCCCAAAACGCGAAGCTGGGTCGAAGTCGAAGCGCGAAGCCGGCTCCGGTGGGCAGAAAAAAATGATCTGCGCTGATATCTCCGGACAACACAACGATCCGTTCTTCGACTTTGGGTAGAGCCGGATTGATGGGATCATTCATTCTCAGGTCGTTCGCTACTGCGTGCCAAAAGCGCAGTTCGGTCGCCCACGCGGAGAATTGGTTCGGGTGAGGAAGCGTCATTTCGTCCACGACGCATATGACGTGCTTGGGAGCATCGTTGTTGTGCTCCAAGTCACGCTGCAATGTCGTCTGGTGGGTTGCGACGGCGTGTTTTCGGAGACCTGCAAAAAACGTTCTGGGCAGGCTTTTGAAGGGCTCACGAAGATCTCGGCTTGCGTCCTGCAGGGATTGTCCGGCGCCTATGCTGGCCGAAACGACGATAACACCGTGGCGATCTTCATCCTCTTTGATTAGGTTGTTCGCGTCGAGTTGTCGCGGTCGTGGCAAACCGAAATTGGCAATTTCATCGGCCACGATCTCGGCAAACTTCCGGCTATCGTTTTCCCCAACGGCCAAGACATGGCTAGTTGAAGCTGGAGCGTGGCGCCGGAGGAGAATTCTGATCTGATCGCGGGCCTCCTCGTCAAGCAGGGTCTTGTCCAGATCGACATGAAGGCGATGCACATTGCGGACAGGATCTCGTTTCAGGCTGAAGGCACGCTTGCCACGGTACTTCTTCATGACCTTTTTCAACGACGGCGGCGCATCTGTGTGCACGACGATATGGGCCGAAACCGTTGCGGCATCGGCAAGGAATTGATCTCCGACGAAGGTGATTGTGCGAGAGCCGTCTCGGCACCACTCGCAGTCGGTCTCTTCATGCACTCTCAGCGCGGCAAGCTCCGCCTTGCTCATTGCCGCTCTCGCGTCGAAAATCAGTGTTCCCGTCACCTCCTCGGCTGTCGAAAACAGAGTAATGACGCGATTATCCGGCAGCTTAGTGAGGTTCGAAACCTCCTTCGGCAACGAGCCAGTTGCTGTTGCCGAGATCAATACCACTTCACGCTCGGGATCCTGCACGGTTAGGTTCTTGATACCCTCGTATGATGAAAAGCTTTCGATCCGAGGGGTAAGGAACGTTCCATTTAGGCGGCTCTTCAGCAGATAGGCGGAATAGACGAGGGAGGCTATCGACGAAGAATCAACCCAGATCTTTTGGATGTTGTCGTTTAGGTGTGGGAGCAAAACCAGCGACAGGAAACCGATCTCTTCACCTTGGATAAGCATATTTGCGGCCCGCAGGAATGCGGCCGAGTGACGTTTGCGGGGATGCACGAAATGATGTCCCGGCGGTGCTACGAGGACCGCCTCTCGCTTTTGGGCGAGATTGACGATTCCCGCCTGGAGCATGCCCTTGAAATCATTGTCTGTGAGCGAGATGGTGCCCTGGATCGCGGAAGATTTGGTCACTTTGAGTCTTCCGCGAGGATCAAATTCCACCACTAGCACTGGGATAGTCGCATTCGCTAACCGAAGGGTTGGACCCGAGGCGATCGATCTCTTGACACTGGTTTTCACTGCTGCGGCAACATCTTTTGGAGCGATCACGACAAGAGCATCCGGATAGGGATGTTCGCCGAGCGTCTCTTGGTCCACGATATTGGTCAGGTCTTGCTGATTGAATTTTTCCTCGGTGGTCACCACCACGAGGATGTCGCCGATGCCCGGCTTGGTCCAACGGAAGTGATATAACGATGCCATCAGCTTCCCAGGCCCATCGGAATAAGGATCGAAAACACTGCGCCAACAACCGGCGCATGGGGGCGTATCGTCAAGCCGCCTTCAGAATCATAGAAGGAGGTATCTTCCTCCTCAAAGCGCGGGACTTTCAGCCCAGGCGGAAACCATTTGTAAAGCGATAGGCGGCCGGTGCGTAAACGGAGAAAGCCGCCACACGCCTTGAGAGCCAGCATCACTCTAGGGAGCCCCAGCCCATGTGCAGGATTCGACTGTGTCGTCACGTTCTTCAAGAAGCAGCTGCGAACAAGTTGATATTCCTGGTCAATGGAAAAATCGTCGGGAATCGCCGCGCGGTTTGCGCGAGCCGCGAGCCCGGGTCCGCTGTCGAAGACCGAAATTTCCAAGAATTCAACGCGCGGCCGAATGGCTAAGCGCCTCATGCTGGCAAAGTATTGTCGAAGAGAATTGGATCCGGCGGTGTGCTTTTCAAAGGGGATGTCGACCGGTCTCAATGCAAACACGATGCCGCGCGCGGATCGGCGATACAACGCATCACGGAGATCGGTGCGCGCATGAAGATGGGTGTTGGAGAATAGTTCCTTCAATAGACTGGCCAACGCCTCGGTGTCGATCTCATGAAGCGCCAATCTGTTACGGGACAAGAACCGGCCGACTGTCTGTTGGACAACGCCCAGAAAATCGCTGCGAACCTCACCGGTTGTAGGGTGGTAGAGAAGTGGATTGGGGCCGTCTGGTTCCAGATGGTCAAGGGAGATGAGCGGCAGGACCTGGCCATGGATCATCTGGGCAAAGTCGCCACTGTACAGCGCATGCCGCCTTCGATTCACCAGCTTTAGCATAGCTGATGTCACATCGCGCTCGCCATCTCGGCCGATGATGCGGTCGGCGAACGCGGCGGCGATAAGGCCATACGTTCTATTCAAAAACGTGACAGCGGCGATATTGGGCTCTTCATCCGCAGCTAGCCTTAAGGTCGCAGGCTGGTTCGCTCTGGCCCAAGTGACAGCCAGTTGTGCGCCTGTTACCGATCCTCCGGCTCGAGCCTCCAATGGCCACTTGTTCGGAAGCGTTAGGATGCTACTGCGGCGGGCAAAGTCGCCCATTGCTCGCTCGCATTCTATGTAGCCGGCATTGCGGCCGAGTTCATCGTGATCTTCTGCTGGGTGTTCCATGCGGCTAAGGATGCTACGTCCGATTCAACGTTGCCAGAAACTCGTCCCATTCTCGCTTCGACATCGCCGTGTCCGAATGCTCGACTTTTTCGCCGGCAAGCATCCGGCGCAAGGCCTTGAACGCTTCGCCTGAGAAGGTTGCTGCTTCCAGTCGGTGTTCACGAAATGCCTCGAACGTCATTGGAACCCATTTCCTCATCACGTCTAGGATGACCTCGGCATAGGCCCTGATCTCATATTGAGCATGCGGATCGACGCGCAGCCTGAGGAAATTCATGAGGTTGTGCAGGTCTGTCTTCCAGTACCACTGGGTATAGAAATTAAGCGACAGGTTCATGCGCGCAAGTTCGCGGGCCAGCCCCAGACGGTTTTCATCTAGTTGCTCGCCAGCCTCGTTATGATTGAGCATATCAAGATAGTGATCGTAGTTGCGCTCTGCGTCTTCGCTTAAGATTCGGAGCACATGTTTCGCCTCCTCCGGTCCGACGACCTCGCCCCGCCCCTGTCGGTTTTGCACTGACTGTGCTGCCAACTGATCAGGCGTAGGCACGTAAAATTCGCGGTCAAGGATCGAGTAGCGCGCTGAGTACTCGTTCACGTTGGCCATTCGGTGCCTGATCCACTGCCGCGCAACGAAGATCGGCATTTTGACATGGAGTTTAATCTCCGCCATCTCGAACGGCGTCGTATGCCAATGACGCAGCAGATAATTGATAAGGCCACGATCCTCCGAGACCTTTTTGGTCCCGCGACCGTACGATACTCGGGCGGCTTGGACGACGGCTCCATCGTCACCCATGTAGTCCACAACCCTTACAAACCCATGATCGAGGACCGGAATGGACTGGTACAGAATGGCTTCCAGCCCCTCCGAGACGGTGCGACGGGTGGGTATGATCGTCTCTCGTGATTTTTCGATTTCGAAAGACTGGTCACTAGAGAGATTGCTCATTTCTGATCCTTCGTTCGCGGCGGAGTGAAGTGCTTGTATTGCGGCTCGTCTATAAATTGAAGCGCTGACTTCGGGCGTTTGCCTACTTCGCTTTGCACCGCAGATGGGGCTGGAATGGCTCCGTCCTGTTCCATCGTTAGGCGATTTAGACCTAAAAAAGGCTTTCGATCTTCCTCCTTATGCCGTCGATCACCGATCGAGAACAGTCTTTCCGGAATACGCGCATCACCGTGATCTCGCAGGCCCGCAGCACGCAAGCGGCAAAGACAGCGGCCGTCGGGCAACGGCTTCCCTTCGGTGTGACGGCGCGCACGACATCAATGTCCATGTCACTCGTAGTAGGCGTTGGCTTCTTTTTTAAGGCATCGGCCTGCCGACGCCGAGTGATCGCAGCGGGCAGCGGCCCCTTGCAACGCTCCCCACTCTGCGTCAGGGATGGTCCCCGCAAGGGTAAAGACCCTTCAGCTTGGGCAACAGCCCGACCCGCAGGACGACGCCTTCGGGATTCCCAGTCAGGCACGCGCTTGCCGGGCGGCGGATCAAGAGTATTGGATGTAAGTGGATGCACACGACAACGCACCGCGGATAGTTCGTCGCGGGCGCACACCGCATTTGTGCGGCGAGGAGGGGATATCTTGTGAAGAAACGGAGCCGCACAGCAAAGCAGGGTCGAGCGGGAGTCATTGCCGTCGAACAAGCATGCAACGAGCTGGACCTGATCTGGCGCAGCTTGATTGAAGAGGACGTTGGCGTCGACGGCACCATTGAAATTGCACTGGGGGAATTTCCGACCGGCAAGATCATCGGGGTCCAGGTCAAGTCGGGCGGAAGCTATATCCGCTCGGAGACCGAAACATCCTTCAGATTCTATCCGGACAAGGATGATCTGGACTATTGGCGCAAGCTTTCTATCCCACTCTTCCTGCTGATCCATAACCCCGGAGACGGCAACGTGTATTGGGTCGATGTGAGCAGCGCGTTCTCCGAGGAACGGCACGATCAGGACGGTGTCGTGAGTATTTCGTTCTCGAAGACGAACAAGCTCGACAACGCGTTCCAAGCATACCTGCACGGGCGCTTCGATCTGACTGTCTATTCCGGCGCTCAGTACGCTGAACTCCGCAAGGAGCTCGAAGCATTGGTGCATCGGGACGGAAGCGGTCATAGCCTCGTCGAGGTGACCGCGCTCGACCTCTTCGTAGAAGGTCTGTGGGGGCTCTGCAGCAAGCTTCAGTTCCATTCGAGCTTGCTGGCCGACATCATTCGCAAAACGGTCCGGGAACGCGACGGCCGGATTCCGATCACCTACACGTTCAACCGCGCGGGGCTCTACCCTTTCTTCTCGACCTATTTCAGTCTGCTTGCCCGGCATCATATCGCGCTCTTAGACGTGGCCGATATAAGCGAATCTCTCTACGGCAAGCTTGAATATCCGACATTCATCGCACCGCTGACGACCAATGGGCGCCGGTTCGTGAAGTATCTGCAGGCTGCCGGATTGCCGCGGGTGCGCGACAACCAATACATGACTCTGTCGCTTCATCCTCACATCCAGATCGAGGTCTACGCGGGCTTCGATCTTGTCGACGGTGAGGCGGAGTTCGGTCCCTACACCGATGTCCTCGCGATCAGCTTCAATGCCTATCTCGATTACTACCATCTCTCACACTGGCACCGTGCGCGGCCGGAACAACCGGTTGTCGAGATGGCTCGCCAGAACATTCACTATCATGCGCTTCGCGATTACATCTCAACCAGGTTCAAGGACACGCCCAAGAACAATGTGCTGTTCCGTCATCGCGATATTCCGCTCAGTCCGCTGATATGCTGGCTGATGGATTGGAACGACGATCGTCACGGCGTGCCGAGCTCCTGGCTTCGCGGGCGGTCGGGGACGGAGACCATGGGATTCGCGGACGAAATGATGGCGATCCTAGGCCCTATGGGGGTGGCCACCACAGGGGAGCCGCCTGAACCGACCTTTCCGAATCCGAACCTTGGGAATGGCGAGTACCTCGATCGCATCGACGCCGGCGGAAATAACGGGGCCGCGCTCTGATACGGATTGAACGACGCAGCAGCGTCATCGAAGAGACCAAATTCAGGTCGGCCGGCGAGCCGTAGATCTGCTGCAGTGAATGCGACCTGCGGCCTGGTTTCGAGATATTCGGGCGATTGAGCGGCTCCTGCAAAAGCTGCCGCCGCCAGGAGTGGTGGGCGACGCGGATCGAAAGACCCAGCTAGAGCACGTCCTGTGATCGATGAATCGATTGTGATGTGACGGGTGCGTTTTGTGCTGATTCAACATCCACCTCGATGGAGGTGGACGATGGGAAGAGCATTGAGCGGGGATCTTCGGTCGCGGGTCTTGAAGGCTTCGGACGAGGGCATGTCGGCGCGGCAAGCGGCGGCGCGGTTCGGCGTGGGAGTGTCCAGCGCGATCCGCTGGATTGTGCGGGCGAAGATCGGCGAACTGGCGCCACGCCCGCAGGGCCGCCGCCGCGCCTCCAGCCTCGATGCGCATGAAGCCTTCATCGTCGGGCTGATCGAGGAGCGCAAGGACATCACGCTGAACGAGATGGTGGAGCGGCTCAGCGCCGAGCATTCGGTGCGGATCAGCCGCAGCGCCTTGAGCGCCTGGCTTCGCGGCCACGGCTGGACATTCAAAAAAAGTCCGCGCACGCACTGGAGCAGGATCGCCCCGACGTCCAGAAGCGGCGCCGGGACTGGTTCGACGGCCAGCTCGATCTCGATCCGGCGAAGCTCGTGTTCATCGACGAGACCGGCCTCTCCACAAAGATGGCCCGCCTGCGTGGAAGAGCGCCGCGCGGCGAGCGCTGCCGGGCCGGCGTGCCGCATGGCCACTGGAAGACCACGACCTTCACCGGAGCGCTGCGGCTGACGGGCATGACTGCGCCCTTCGTCTACGACGGCGCTATGAACGGCAACGTATTCGTGGCCTATGTCGAGCAGGTGCTGGTCCCGACATTGTCGGAGGGCGACGTAGTCGTCATGGACAACCTGCCCGCCCACAAGGCCGCCGGCGTGCGCGACGCGATTGAGGCCGCAGGGGCAAGCCTGCTCTACCTGCCGCCCTACAGTCCCGACTTCAGCCCCATCGAGAACGCCTTCTCCAAGCTGAAGGCGTTGTTGCGAGCAAAGGCCGAGAGAACCATCAAGGCTTTGTGGGACGCCGTCGGTCCGCTTCTCGACCTCTTCACGCCAGCCGAATGCGCAAACTACTTTAAGGCCGCAGGATATGAACCGGATTAAACAGGACGTGCTCTAGAGATTAAACTCCATCCATCTATCGGAAATCCCGCGCCTTCACCTTGAACCTTCGGCAAACTCCGCGGATCGATACCCGGCGCGCAGTGATGGCTTGGTCACCTCAACCATGCGGCAGCGGAAACGGCGTTGCGCGGTTTACGGTCTCACAGCCGCGGGGCGCACTCGTGCGCGAACCTCGTCGTAGAGCGCAATTTGCCCCGGCATGGAGATCGTGACCGCAAGCCCGAACGGAACCAGTTCGTCGATGTTCTCGCCCGTGCTCGGCTCGCGCTGAATCCTCAGCGGAAGGACCATGTTGGCCGTCACAACAGCCGCACGGTCGCCACTCCAGCAGCGTGTGCAGACTGTTCCGCGATTGATTTGGTTTCCGTCGGGCTGGTTTCCGTGCGCGGCAACGCCCAGGCCCTCGATATCAGCCGGATCCAGAATTTTCATGCGGACCGCCCTGTAGGCCTTGCGGCCGGGCAAGACAGGCGTGAGCCAGGCAAGCGTTGCCGCAATATAGTGCGGCTGCGCCCTCCCGCCGATCGCGGCTGGTATCGGAACCGTTATGTCCAGGCTTCGCTCGTCGCCCAACGATCCAACTGCCCAGAAGGTGGCCCGGTCGGCAGCGCAAGCCACCGTGTCCTCTGGGTCGAGGGCGCCATAGCCGATAAAGCGCCGAATATTATCCTTCTGACGCGGCGCTTGCCCTCTTCCGAAGGGCCCAAGAAGATCCCGGACAAGTGACGCGGTAGAGTCGGGCCAGCGCGCGGGATGTACCAACAGGGCCTTGATCAGGACGGCACGCTGCGCGTTCGACAGCTGGAGAAACTCCTGGCCGTATTCCTGCTCAAGCGCATCATGAATCCTGTGAGCCGTCCTGGAAGCCAGAGCGGCGGCGGCGCTCGTCCCATTTGTGTACGCCTCGGCGCCCTCGACTCCCGCCAAAGCCGGAGGCGCGGCAACCTTCAGGCCGGCTCCCCTGCTTGCGCGGGCTGGAGCCACCACGATCTCGCCGCCGCCACTCCGCATCACGCGAAGATGCTCGCGAGCGCCAGGCATGAGAATGTCTGGCTTTACGGCATCGGCGAAACCCGGACCGAGCGCGCTTGATGGATTCGAGGTGTCGAGTGCGGGAAATGGATTGATATTCGCTCGCGCATGAGGCCTGTCGGCTTGCGGCACCCAGTCAACGTTCCGAGCACCAATCGTGAGCCCATTCACCGTTTCCGCCGGGGACAGGAGCCGGCGGTCGGCCTGAATGTCGGCGAGCGCCCGAACGACAGCACGGGCTCGGGCGTCATCCTGTGCATTCTCGAATTCCAGGCTGGTGGGAAATGCACGCACGGGAAATTCGTCGGTGACATTGCCGGCGCTTACGAGGAAGAGAATCCCGAACTGGTAGGCGAGCCGATCCAGAAGTCGGGCCCACGGCGACAGGTGTCCATGAAACGGCCGGCGAGCGTTGCCGAGCGATATGTTGATGATGATTACGTGCGGCGCTGAGGGATCGGCTGGGCCTCGCATGCGCAGCACTGCCTGATAGATCAGGTCGACAATAAGCCGGTCCGGAGGAAAGCGATCGGCAGCACCAAGCACCGGAATAAAATGTATCTGCCGCGGCAACGGCGCCTCCGGTCGGTTGCGGTCGCCATGCACGATGAGGGAGGCCATCGCCGAACCGTGAACACGTTGTGCCACCAATGTGTTTGGCTCGAGCCCGAAGAGATCCTCGACGCTGACATGTTGCCGAAGAAGTGGGTGGCCTACCACCGGCACGCCGTCGAGCACCGCCAGAATTGGATCGTTGACGACGGCCTGGGGAGCAATGGGGGCAAGCGGAACCGTATCGGCGACGTTGATTCCGGAAACGACGCTTTGAGGCCGGATATACATGACCTGCTCGATCCCGGCCAAGCTGGCGGCCGATCTGTCCACAATAGGCCTGATGGCGGCGACCGGCAGTCGCGCCAGAATTGCGTGATAGGCGATATCGGCCAATCGTGCCCGGCTGAGGACTGTCCCGCCATACGCCCCGATCGCCCGTGCGACCGTTGCCTCATTCACCGCAGCGGCGTCAGCATTCGACCTGAACACGATCTCTATTTCGAGCGGGATCTGCTCGTCCTCCGCTTTGCCGAAAATCTCCTCGTCCAGGATTGACGCGTCTGCCGGCTGCACTCGATCTTCGGGCCCCCAGGGCCGCAGATCCCTGAGACAGGCGAAGACATCGCGCCAAGCGGTGTGTCCCTCCGGAAGGTCCCTTCCGGCGACCCAGGTTCGCCAAAGGCTCTCGATCTGCCGCAAGGCCCGTACATCGGGAACAAGCAAGTACGCGACGGGCGCCACGTCTTCATCGCCCGGCAATTCCTCTTCGTCGATCAACTCAAGACCCGCAACCCTGCTCACCGCCTTGGCGAAAGCAGCGATACTCCCCCTCACTTCAAAGACGAGAAGCCGCTCGGGAGCCAAGGCTGCGGGATCGGCCCGTAACTCAAGAGCAGCGGGGTCTCGCGCAAGCACTTCAGCAAGGCGGGCGAACCTTTGGCCGAAGCGCTGCTCCTGATCTGCTCGCGGGTAGGCCTCAGGCCGCGGAATGACCGCGCGTCTTCCCGGCAGCCTTGGCTGGGGTTGACCGGTATTTAGCCTGAGAAGGGGTTTGGTCGGATCGCTCGGCATTTGGCACCTCTGGTCGCACTCGAGATGCCCAGAGATCTAATTCCGCCCGCAATGCGTCATTGATCGAAAGCTCCCCCAAGCCCAATATTTGTCGTCGTCGAACATTCTGGCAAAAATCGATTGCCTCTGCGTAGCTCACCAGACCGAGCTTGCTTCCCACAGAGCGTACCGGGAGACGCGGTTGGTCGGGCCACTGAGACATCACGCGATCGAGGAAAATCTCGATCTGCTTCTTGTCCGGAGCAGGAAAACCAAGGCGAAGCTGGAACCGGCGCCAGACAGCGCGATCGAGGAGTTCGGCGTGGTTTGTTGCAGCGATGACGATGACGTAGCTTGGAAGCTGGTCCAGCTGCATCAAAAGAAACGATACGACCCGCTTGATTTCGCCGGTCTCGTGCGTGTCGCCGCGCTCCTTTCCGATGGCGTCGAACTCATCGAAGAAAAGCACGCTGGGTCGGCTGCGGACATAGTCGAAAAGCTTCCTGAGACGCGCGTTCGTCTCGCCGAGATAGCTCCCGATGAGAGCATCGTATCGCACCATGAAGAAGGGCAGGCCCAAGGCCTCTGCAACCGCTTCGGCAAATGAGGTCTTTCCGTTTCCCGGCGGTCCTGAAAGCAGAACGCGATGGCGAGGTTCGTAGCCATGGGCGCGCAATACATCGGCACGGACGTGCTCTTCGATCAACTGGCGACCGCCCTCCTGAACAGGCAGCGGTAGAAGCAGTTGCGACATCTGCGTCCGCGGCTCGAGCTCAAGAATCGCATCCTTGCCGGCACCGGCCAAGGTGGCAGCAGTGGTCAACGGGGAAGGCGTAACCGGAACGGACGACAGAGCCCTTTCCAATCTATCTGCCACGATGTGGTGGTTTTGGGCGCGCTCCTCGGCCACGATGGCCTCGGCGGTCGACCTCAGCATCTCCCGGTCGCCGGTAGCACCGGCGCGCACCAAGGAAACCAGGAGGTCACTACGAGCCATAATTCGCTACGGTCTTTCGCCATTTCTCGGAACAGAGTTCCATCGCCGAATCGTACACGAAAAGTTCTTAACTGTCTTGCAATGGGGCGCACCAATGCGGGTACTGCTGACCGAAATCAACCGCTTTACGGCCTTTCGCCAGTTCATAGCAGCCCCCAAGCTCGAAACCGACCGTCCCCGTCATCTCGCGCAGACCGAGCTCGCCCGACGAGGTTGCATCAGCGCTCAAGATGTCGATCACCCCGAGCGAAGTCTGCACTAAAAGGCCCAACGGCGTCAGCACTTCCGCTTGATGTCAGCGCCCTTCACGATCTCGATCCTAACCCTTTCCGAATAATCCGTTCAGGGGTGCGGGGTCCAGAGAGCACCGCTTTTCGGACGGGCTCAGGCGTATCGGGCCAAAGCACGCTGTTGAGAAACTTGGGCTGCAGCGTAGTAGCGGCGCCTCAATTCGTCTTCGTCTTCCGCCGCCGACCGGCTCCTCGGGCTTGCCTGAAATCCGGGGCGGGCTGCGAAGTCGCGCTGAGCTTCGGAAAACCCAGCGATCCCCCTCAGCAGGCCGATCGCTACGATGATCACAATCGTCACCACCCCTGCCGTCGTCCAGAAACCGCTCGACGTCCATCCGGCCGATTCCACGGACGGCCCGCTGGTGGAAATCACGTCAGTGAGAGCTTTCTCACCTGATAGGAGTTGCGACCTCACAGTGGACTTGGGGACACTCTCCAACGCGGCGATCTCGGGTACGGTCTTCTCCTCCACCATCCGGCGGTAAAGCGCTCGCAGCTGAGCGTCGTTGAGCTTGTCCGAAAGGCGGCCACCGAAATCGAAGAGGAGAGGCGCTGTATCGAGATCGTAAATTGTCCGCAGTTGAATCGCCATCGACCCAGGGACCAGCTTGTCGAGTGGATCGCGCGCCGGATCGAACCGGGACACCGGCGAATTGATGCCTGGGACACCTTCGCGTCTGTCCTCATCGAACGCAGCCGTTTCCTTGCGTAGTTTGAGACGGTCGTCACGCAGAAGGTTAATCAGCTTGCGATGGCTTGTGGTCTTGAGCCACGCAAAGTTGTTATGGATCTGGACGCCATCCAGGCACCGCCTGTGGTAGGCGATCATAGCCTGCTGAATTGCATCGTCGGCGAACGACGTATCAACTCGATGCAGTGAGCGGATGAGGTCGCTGCGCTCCAGATCGCTCAATCGTGGTTCGCATGGAGCGTCCCCGCCGGCAAAGGCAGCAGCAACTGACATTGAGAGTGCCAACAGGGCCGCCAGCGGACCGATGCCACGCAGGTTCGGATAAATGTTCACGGAAATTCCTCCCGTTGCGGTATGTGAGAACTCACTGAAACGAGTGCAAGGGGCCCGGCCTGTAGCCGGCCCCCCGTCATCAGCACTTCCGCTGGAACGTCGCGCACCTCCACGGATCGCGAACGATGTTCGCGATCGTGCCGCGGTCACCGCCGAGGATGAACTCGCGGACTTCCGGTGCGATGGCGTGATCGCCACCGAACGGCTTGCCATGTGCGATTTCTCCGACCTCGACGTTGGTCATCCGATCCGGCAGGAGCAGAGCGAGGCCGTAGGTCGCCCAGATGGCATAGGTCTTGATCGCGCCGTTGACGAGCAGGTTGGCGGGCGCAATCGCTGCGGCGCAGCCTTCAGCTTCCCCCGAGGCCTGTGACATCCCCGTGCGATAGCTCACGGCGATGTTGTTCGCCTTCTGAACCAAGGTGACCAACTCGCCCCGGTACTCGACCAGGTATTTGTCGGGATCCAAGCCCGCCTCCTGTACCCGCTTGATTTCCGCATAGACGGAGGTCAGCAGTGGGTCGAACTTCGCCTGCGTAGCGCTGGCCGAGGCTGCGTACTTGTGGTGCAGTAGTCCGCGGCTTGGGCACCTGAGACCGCGAGAGCCAGGATGACGCCGACAGCGCCGACGCCAGCGTATTTGCTAAAAATGTTTTCCATTTCGATCACCATTGAGCGGTTCGTGAGCAAGGCCCCATGCCTGTCTCTTTCGCTCCCTTGCGACCTAAGGACCCGTGCCGATCTCCAGAGTGCGCATTTGCGGACGATATTCCGTCAGATTCCGCATAACCCTTTGAGAATATGGGAGTCTTTTTTCCACACTTCCCGTCTTCTGCCATCCCCCCTTCCTCAAATAGCCCCGGGGGCGGGCGGCAGAAAACCGCCATGTTGATCCTGCCGACTACGTGCCTTCCGCCATGCAGGTCTTCGAAAAGCGAAAATCGATGGTAGCTCAATTTGGTCGACAGGATTGGCTTCCTCGGCTTTCCAGCCGATCGAGGGCACCGGCCCACTCGACGTGGAACGACGTGCCTTCAGTTGCGGGTTAGATGATCCCCCACGCACGAAACCTTCCCCTCCCCGTCATCTCGCGCAGACCGAGCTCGCCGATCAGGTTGAGCGCCCCCTGCTTTGTCACCTTTAGCCGCTCCTGGATCATGCCGGTGGAGACGAGCGGCCGGGACAGCACCAGCTCGACCAGGCCGGGGAGTTTCGAGCTGGCGCGGCGTTCGCGCAGCCGCCGCTCCATCTGGCTTTTTGCCAGCACGAGACGGTCATGTTCCTTCAGGCCAGCCACTGCTGCGTCGTGAATGGCATCGAGCAAGGCGAGCAGCCGATCGCCGCGACTGCGCGCCCGCCTCCGCTCCCGCGGAATGTTCTTCGCGCCGAGATGCAGGCAAGCGAGATGGTGGGCGGCGAGCCCTTCCTGCCGCAGCAGTGCAGCCACGAGCAGCGGCCCGAGCCATGTGGCATGCTGCAGCACCTCGATGTCCGACCAGGCTTCGAGCAGGACCGCAGCGCGCAGGATGACTGGTTGCCCCCGCGTTTCCGCGAGCACAGCCTGCCATTCGGCCAGCCGTTCTTCTTCATTCCAGTCGAGGTCGTAGATCAGGCCGTTTTGCGGCTCCGGCCGGTCGTCCGGGCGCGCCGCTTTCACCCGCGCGTCGGCGCCGCTCAGAAGCTTTGACGAGCGCGCCAGGACGGCATCGATCTCGGCAAATTCTTCGGCCAGCAGATCGGCCTCGGCGTCATCGCGATCGGCGGCTTCCACAGAGGCAGTTCCAGCCCCCTCCCCGTCCCGGCTTTTTTGGCCCGCCGCCGGCATGGCGCCGCCGCGACCGGTCAGCGCCAAAAAACCGTCGCGGCTGAGCGCCCAATCCGGTTTTTGCGCAAAAATCCGCCGGCGGGTTCGCAGCACCGCGTGCGCCCGGGTGAGTTCGTGGGTCGGGGTGCGGATGTCCATGTGGGCGTCGTGCAGCACGAGGTCCTCGAGGTGGACGAGTTCGCCCTCGAGCCAGAGCGCGGAAACCGCGTCGGCAAAGTGCTGGCGCTCGACAAAGCCGTCGCGCACCGGCGAACGGGCGACCCGCTCGTCGAGGCGGACCAAAACCTCGGTCGCGCGGGCAACCGGCCCTATCAGGGTTTCCAGGGGCAGTTTGTCGAGCGTGTAAGCCATTGTTTTCATGATGGCTGATTCGCGTTGGTCAAGCTAGTGAGGGTATCATTGGACTTACGTCGTGTTTCTTCAGGGGCAAAACTCATTATCGATAATGACCTCATATCGGGACTGTACAGGACCACGCCCTGGGGCGGTCAGGAGGCTAGAACACGTTGATTTTCATGCTGATCGAAGCCGTAGGAGCTACGCAAAGGGCCACTAGAGACGTTTACAAACGATCGTTTGTTGATATCTTCGGTGTTTGTACAAAACGCCCCTTTCCTATGCTGAGAGACGACGCGAATGGCCCGTGAAGCGCAAGATCGACGCTCCGGACGACCAAAGGGCCGGCAAATCGGCTACGCGCGCGTGTCGACGGACGAACAAGCGACGGAAGCGCAGGAGATTGAGCTGCGATCGGCCGGCTGCGACGTCGTCGTCCAGGAACATGGATCCGGTGCGTCGAGAGCTCGCCCTGCCCTACTGCGATTGATGAGCGACATCAGCGCCGGTGATGTCCTGGTCGTCGTGCGTCTCGATCGCCTTGCGCGCTCGGTCAGCCATCTTCTTCAGGTGATCGAGGATCTGACTGAGAAGGGCGCGCATTTCCGATCTCTCCGAGATCCAATCGACACGTCGACGCCACAGGGCATGTTTTCGCTACAGGTACTCGGCGCCGTTGCCCAGCTCGAGCGTGCGCTGATTTCGGAGCGGACCAAGGCCGGCATCATCGCTGCACGATCCAAGGGGCGCCTGCCAGGCAATCCTGGTATCCGGGAGCGCAGGCCCGAAGCCCTGGCGAAGATGACAGCGGTGCAAAAGGCAGCCTATGGCCGACGGCTACAATCAACGATGAACCAGTGGCTTCCGACGGTCCGCCGGATGCGACCAGACCACAACTGGGACGATATCGCTCGGGTCCTGAAGCAGCGCGGCCTCGATTGGACGCCTGAACGACTGCGGCGGGCAGTGAGGTGGCTCGTCACCGAGCACCTGGCCGAATCCACTCTGCTAAAGAGGGCGTCTCCTCAGCCTCCCGAAGATCGCCTGATGACCCTTGTGGCAGGGATTTCGCAGTCCAACCCAGACCTATCGCTACGCGACATCGCTGGCCAGCTCGAGCGCCTGCATGAGCGAACCTCACGAGGGAGCGCAAAATGGTCGGCCTCATCAGTCAAGAATCTGCTTGATCGAGCCCGCCGGCTTGGTCTCGTCGCTGAACTACCCGCGAGCTGACCGAGGGACAAGGACGTCATCCCGCTACAGAATGGTCCTCAGTTTACGGTCCGGGGCTGACGCTCAAGATCCCCGAGCCGCTTGTACACGGCCCAGGCATCAGCTGGAAAAGCGCTGCCGGCCCGCGCCAGCCAAGTCGCACGATCGAATTCGGCAAGTGAGTTCCACCACACCATTCCGGCGGTTTCATCGGGCGTCGGTCTCCCAGTCGTGTTCGTTTTTCATGCCTTCGATGCTCTCATAAGACGCTCGTCCCGACAAGCGCTGCAGCGATCGTTCAAGCTCATAGAGCGGATCAAAACCCGCCCTCCTCATCATGATCCGCGCCCCGGTCTGTCGAGGCTGCGTCGCAAGGCATCGCTGATTTCCAGCCGGGATTCGGTGCGCACAACCTTGCCCGCAGTCTCCAAATCGACGGCAGCGGCTTCAGCTCCGGTTCCGGTCGTCTTCGACGCGTCAAGCTTGGCCCGCAACAAGGCCATCACCATCGGCCAGACCGAGAACTTTCCGACCTTTGCTCGATCTGTCAGGCTGCGCAAATAACCGCCGGCGCTGTTGATCTGATCCTGCCGCTGGTAGATCGCGGCAATGGTAATCGCCGCCTGCTGCTCACCCATTGCCGTTCGCGCTTCCTCCCAGGCGCTCGGGCTGACGCCCATGGACGGCCGGGCAACCTCGGCCGCGGCCAGAAATTCACGCCAGTTGCGGATTCCGCCGCCGCCCTTCACCAGCCAAAGCATGTTCGGGCAGGCATCCAGCACGATCCCTAGCGGCAGTTCGCGTTTCGGTAGGCTCCGTACGTTGTCGGTGTCCGCAACGTTGCCGCCCGCTTCATGCTTATTTCCTAAGCCATTTTCAGATTCAAATTTAGAGTCTGGTTTTGAACTCTGTATGTGGCGCCCATTTTGAGACTCATTGGCGTCCATTTTCCGTGTTTTCACAAATGATTCCAATGCCTCACGCACCTCAGCCCAAAGGCCTTCGAGCTCCTCGGCAATCGCCTCGAGAGTCTGCCTAGGTGCAGTGCGAGGTATCTGACCAACAATCGCCTGGTAGGCCTGCCGAACTCTGCCCCAGTTCGCCGGCACGCCTTCCTCAATGCCGGTGTCGATCATCTTGACGACATCACGTCGACATATGGTTAGCCGCTCCTTAACGAGACGAAATGCCTTCTTCTCAGATCTGACCGCTTCCGCAAGATCCTTGAACTCCTCAGCGCGCGCCACGATCGGCGAGATGTCAAAGCCATAGGCTTGCTCGATCTCGCCCCCCTGCCCTTTCCGGGCGAAGCGCTTGCCGTTTGGGCTGTCCCGACGGATGATCAATCCACACTCGACCAGAACGGCCAGGTGTCGCCGTAAGGTCGTTGGGGGCATGCCATTGGCGCGGCGGATCAGCTGCTCGTTGGATGGCCATACAACCAGTTCGCTGTCGCCATAAAGCGCCGTGTCCGGATGGAACGACAACAGCGCGTCGAGAATAGCCAAAGCGCGATCAGTGGCGCCCAGAGCGATCCTGGCGTCCTTGATATCTTGGAAGACATGCCATTTGTGGACGGTCGCGTCCTTCGGCACGGCCCTCGCGGTGACTTGGCTTGAAATCATGCCAAGCGTCATCGGCCGCCGCCCAAAGGGCGTCGTCGCAATATTCGTCTCCATTTTCTTTCACCCTCGATTAGGCAAAAGAAACCTGCTCGCCGAAACGACGCCAATGACTCTTGACAGTGATTCGTGGAGATGCGATTCTCAGTCAGCTACTACGGAGAAGGGCTTCCACGACGAAAGTCGCTTGGGGGCCTTTTTCTTTTGCGGTTTCAGTCTCCAGTTGCTGCTTTCTCCGTCTTTCTGAAGGCCTCATAGAGTCCTTGCAGATTGTCGGAAATCCAAGTTCCAAAGCGGCTGCCATCCGTCTCCTTTACGGCGATTGTGACGGCCGTCCCTGCTCTCTGAACGCTGACGCTAACCGACTTGTCATCCGGAGCCCACGATCGGACGCCGGGTTTCACACTGGCCTTGCGGACGCGCTTTTCCTTTGCGTTCAGGGCCATGAACAACTGCTCAAAGCGTCGGTTACTCTCTAGCCCGCTGAATTCGGGCTCGGAGAGGATTTCATCGACTATGCCCGATTTCTTGGCGACCAGCAGGGATAGCTCTACCCACCGCTCGCGGCCTATAGATGGAGCTGATCCAATTTTACTTATGACAGATGGCGGGATCCGTGTAGCAACCGACACCATTTTCGAGACGGCGGCGGCATTTGCAGCCAATGCCGACGAGATGACATCTCTGTCGTAATTCAACTCCTCGAGACGCTTTGCGAACATCGCTTTCTCGATAAAACTTAAATTTGCTCGGGCAGAATTCTCCTGGCCCTGAGCAATGACATGAGCCTTGTCGTCGATCTCCTTGATGACCGCCCTAACCTTCCGTTGGAGATCTCGGGCCACCCGGACACGCCGATGCCCAAAGACGATCATGAAGCGGCCTTCGATGCTCGGGTGGGGGCGCACAAGAATGGGGGAATCCTGACCCCTCTGCTGAATTGCTTCCAGCAGTTCCTGATACTGTTCCCTGTCGTCATCCATGCGATCGGAAACGAACGAGCCGTCAATAGCGTCCGGGTCGAGTTCGACTACATGCTCACCTTCAAGGTACGCATCCGCCTGCTTTGCCAACTCATTAACGGAGCGGATCATGGATTTCGAAGCACCGCGAATCGGATAGGCCGCAGTTGAGCTAGATGTCGGCTGGTCGTCTGCCTCCGTCTCTGCGAGGCCGGAAAGAAGATTCTTACGTGCCATCTTGGTCTACCTCTGGATATAACCTAGTCTGTTGAAAGCGCTGCGCAAAAGTCCGTTTTTGTCAGCGGACAAGTCAGCGCCCCCATGCTTTATGTATCAACGTAGCGATTTCTCCGTTTACGACATCGAGTGCATCCATTGCCCGCTCGTATGTGGAACGAGTCATCGCGTTTTTTTCGACTTCGTAGAGGCTCTGCTTGGTAATCCCCGCATCAGAAATCGCCGTGGATTTCAGCATCTGGTTCTTGAGGATGAACTCACCAAAAAGCGTGTGGAGGAACGCTACCATCTGCGCCTGCGGCTGATCCGTCGGCTCGTATCGCGTTATAAGATAGCGATACCACTCCAGGTTCACCTCGGCACCCGCTGCCCGGATTGGCTCCAGAATATTCCCGAGCATCAACAGGAATTGGCCCATTGACATGACATCGAGCATTTGCGGATGGATCGTTATCAAGACTGACGTTGCAGCGGTCAACGCTGTAATTGTCAAATAGCCCAGTTGCGGCGGGCAATCGATAACGACGACATCATATAGGGCGTCGACCTCACCCAATGCCGTCGAGATGCGCGTGAAAAACGCCCTTCCCACGTTAGACGTCCTGTCCGTCATCGCCAAAGGCGTGTCGTATTCGAATTCTTGCAGCTCAAGGTTTGCTGGGACGATATCCAGTCCTGGGAAATTTGTTGGCCTGATGATTTCCGAGAGAGAGACCTTCTCGTCGTCGTAGCGGATCGCATCGTAAAGCGATGTCGTTTGGTCGAGTTCTGGCTGGAACCCGTGCAGTGAAGACAGCGACGCCTGGGGATCAAGATCGACAGCCAATACACGGTGTCCCGTCAGAGCGAGATACTGGGCGAGATGAGCTGCTGTCGTTGTTTTGCCGCTACCTCCCTTGAAATTAACCACAGCTAGGATTTGAAGTTTCTCGCCCGACCGACGATGGGGAACATACATGCGGGCGTCGGAGCGCCCGTGTTGGTCAAGGTATTGGCGTAGCTCGATCATCTGCCCGGCCGTGTAGGATCGTCTGCCAGAAGACGAGGTTTCAGGTACTGGGCCTTTGCCCTCTAGATGTAGTTTTTTTAGATGGCTCTGAGAAACACCGAGATACGTCGCCACCTCCGCCAACGAAAAAGAACGCAAATTCTTCTTGGCGTGGGGAGGAAAACGCTGCATCGAGAGAAGGTGAAGCTTCTTTGATATCTGATCCCCTTGTTCGAGAATGCGTTTCTCGAACAGCAATGGGGTTTTCGCGGGAACGGGCGAACTCACGTTCATTCGATCAAGACTCTCTAAAAACGATTTTTGGCGGAATGTGGCCAAGCAACCGTCATTATGTCCGATTCGTTCGAACCAGCAAGAAGTTTTAAGTTAACAAGAGGTTAATGCCCTCATGCTGCGCGGCATAACGAATGTAATCTGATTCAAGGAATTGAATACGCTAGGCAATTTGCCGATTTTGTCAGCGGACAAGGAACCTCGCTTTTGAGGTTGCCCTTTGGCACCAGCAGAAGGCTTCAAGTTCGGCCGCCGAGGCCCACGTGCTGGGCATCGCCTAGCAATAGACGTCAGCAAGGCCGGGCGATGTGGTGAAGGCCCGTTTCAATGAGATGCGCGTAGTGGTCGGCCCGAACTTGTCAGCCACGATGAGCAGTAGTAATTCGACGTCGGCGATTGCCTTGTCCTGGACGATCGAGGTCATGGGGCACGACAAGACTGCAGTAACCGGCGCCGCCATTTCACACCGGGCAATCAGATCAACAGCAAAAGCGGCTCCCTAGAAATCCGCGGAGCGGGCCTGAAACGAGTAATGTCTGGGCGGACTAATGCTCATCGCAGTGTTTCGGGCGAGGGTCGAGGCAGGCTAGGCCGCGACTAACGCTTTGAGAAGACCTCAGCGGTCAGCGACGGAGTGAAATGCTATAAAGGCGCTGTGTGTCGGATGGGGCGGGTCGTAAGGGGACAGAGAGGCGGGCGAGGATGCTCTCAGCCAAGTTGGACCAGCGTTTTCGCAAGGATATGAAGTGGTACTGCCTCGACGTCATGTCTCAACGGAAAGCGCTCTGCTCCCGGATAGACAACGAGGCGACGGATAGGATCTATGTCCTCGCACGCCAGATGAAAGCCCTTCTCCACTTTTGGCGTCAGGCTGCGCTTGATTTCGATCGCCCAAGGGCGGCTGCCTGGAGGGGTCAAGAGGAGGTCGATCTCGGCGCCGGCGGATGTGCGATAGAAGTTGGCTTCTGTGCCGGACGGGGCGACCGCAAACAAGGTCTCAATGACAAATCCTTCCCAGCTGGCGCCGGCCACGGGATGAGCGAGAACATCTTCAAGGGTTGTGAGTCCAAGCAGCGTATGTGCAATGCCGCTGTCGCGGACGTAAACCCGCGGCGACTTGACCAGACGTTTTCCGACATTTGCATGCCACGGCTCGAGCCTTCGCACCAGCAGCAGATCGACTAGCAGGTCGAGGTACGACGCAATTGTCTTGCCATCGACTCCGAGGGCTCGGGCAAAGTCGGCCGCGTTGAGGAGGCCGGATTGATGATGTGCCAGCATGGTCCAGAAGCGGCGCAGCGTTTCGGCCGGAATGCGAGGCCCGAGCAGCGGGATATCGCGCTCAAGGTAGGTGCGGATGAAGTCCTGCCGCCACCGTTGACTGGCGCGGTCGCTCGTAGCCAGAAAGCTGTCGGGAAAGCCGCCGCGCACCCACAAGGGGTTCAACTGTTCGGCCGGCACCTCCAGTCCGTCAATCGGATGCATTTCAAGATAGGCGATGCGGCCGGCGAGCGTCTCACCAGTCTGCCTGAGGAGATCGATGGAAGCGGACCCGAGCAGCAGAAAGCGCCCTGTCTTCTTGCCGCTGCGGCGACCGCGGTCAATCAAGCCACGAAGATTCTGGAACAGGTTTGGAAGCCGATGGACCTCATCAAGGATCACCAACTCGCCCTCATGTTCGGCAAGGTAGAGCTCCGGCTCCGCAAGCTTGGCTCTGTCCGCATCGGACTCGAGATCGAGATAGATCGACGGCCGTGTCTGGGCTATCTCGAGCGCGAGCGTAGTCTTGCCGACTTGGCGCGGCCCAATCAGTGCCACCGCAGGGGTAGTGTCTATCAGTTCGGCGAGTTGCGTTTCGATGCGGCGCTTGATCATCCTCGCAATTATGGAGTGCAATTCCTGATTTGCAAGGACGGAACCGAATTGTCAGCCTAATTGAGCTATCGGCACGCGGACCGTCCTCTATAGTCCTGATGCTTTGGTGAGATTGACCCGGAAGCGATCGCGCCGGCGCTGGTATCTGCGGGTCATCTCTGCCGAGGCATGGCCAAGCTGCTTCTGCACATAGCGTTCGTCGACCTCGGCCGAGGAGGCGAGGCCAGCGCGCAGCGAATGGCCGGAAAACTTTTGGCCGCGCTCGCCCGCGGAAAGATCACCGCGCACGCCGGCAGCGAGCGCCGCGCGCTTGACCAGCCGCGCCACCTCCTGGTCGTTCAATCGCTCGGCACCGACAGCCTTGCCCTGGCCGGTGACGCGTCGAAATAGCGGCCCATGGCCGACCTCGCCAGTTTCAGCCAGGTTTGCACCGCGACAATCGGGCATGTGGCATCGGACGAGCCACGACCGATCTCGACCTCTCGCCAGCCGGTCTTTCCGCGCAATGTGACGACAACGCCTTTGTCCAAAACCTCGATCCAGCCGCGGCCGTCCTCGGTTTGGTCCCTGGCAACGTCAAGGCCAACGATTTCGGAACGGCGCAGACCGCCGGCGAAACCCAGGAGAAGCATGGCGCGATCGCGCAGGCCGCGCAGCGTCCCGCGGTCAAGGGTCTCGAGCATGGCAATCAGGTCTTCAGGCAGAATGGCTTCTTTTTGCCGGGGAGGGGAAGCGTGGCTGTTGCGAATGCCGGCCAGCACAGTGGCGATATGCCGGTCCTTTCTGTCCAATGGTTGGCCACGCTGAGAAAAATTCCAGGTCCGCGAAGACAGACGTCGCTCGATTGTCGAGACGGCGTTAGGCTTCTTGTCGCTCGTCACCTTCCCGGACGCGCAGGCCGTGATGTAAAGGCCGACGACCTGCGGATCCGGCGGCAACACATCCAGATGCTGGCGGCGCGCCCAGGCGCAAAAATGCTTCCAATCGGCGGCGTAGGCGCGCCGGGTGTTGAACGAGCTTGCTACCTCCACGTAATCGCGCGCGCGCTCGGCCAGCGCTTCCAGATGCGCGGGCAGGGGAGGGGCGTCTTGCGACTCGGAGGGCGCCTGCGCCATGTCCATGACGATATCGACAATATCAGGCAAATCGTCGGCTGGAGGCGGGAGAGGGGAGGTGCTGGCGATCGCGGTCGTGCTGTGGGACGGCGCTGAGCTCTCCTCAGGAGGATTTCCGGGGTTTTGCTCGACGATAGCGGTGTCACTCTTCTTGGATGAGTGGACTGGATGTCGTTGTTTTGTAACATTCATCGCTCATCCTAATTCAGTGGATTCGTCCCGGTTAGGTGGATTCTTACCCTGATTTGGTGGACGAAGGCGAGGGCGACGGTGATGGGTCGTGACCCCGACAAGTTCGCGGCCGATGATGCCGACTGGCGCAGGGCGGTAGCGCGCGAGATCGTCATCCGCCCCCTGGCGTCGAAGGATCGCTTGTCTCCCGCCGATATAGGCCTCGCGTGCCGCCAGCTCGGTGTGAGGCGGGCCCGCCTTTATGAACTTCTCGGTCGATATCGAGCCTCTCCTGTCGCGAGCTCGCTGCTCGGCCACAACCCCGGCCCGGCGAAAGGGCGGCGGCGCCTGTCGGAAGAGATGGAGGCGCTCATCGAGACCGCGATGCGCGACACCTACCGCAGGCGGGAAAAGCCTTCGATCACCGCCCTGCATGACCGCGTTCGAGAGTTGTGCCGAGCTTGCGGAAGGTAGCGCCTTCCTGGAAGGCGGTAAGAGCCCGTGTAAAGCTTGCCGATCCACGGCTACTGATACGTGATCGGGAAGGGGCGAAGGCGGCGCGTGAACGGTTTGAGCCCGTGGTGCAGGAATATCGCGCCGATCATGCGCTTCATATCGTCCAGATCGACCACACATTGGTCGATCTGTTTATCGTTGATGCCGTGCATCGCCGGCCCCTTCAGCGGCCTTGGCTGACGCTGGCCATCGACATTTCAAGCCGCATGGTGGCGGGGTTCTATCTCACTCTGGAAAGTCCGTCGTCGGCATCTGTAGCCCTGTGCGTACCCAAAATGCGCCGCAGATGACCAGTGTGCGCACCACAACCCAGATCTTCGACGTCGGTGGTCTCCAGAATTCGATCGGAGCCACACGTGCGCCCCTCTTGAACGGGGATTCTAAGCACTTGCTGGAGTGCGGCCTATGCTCCGGGGTCTCGGTGATCAGGAATCGGGCGAAGGTATGCAGCGCGGCCAAGCGAGTGTTTCTGGTCGCGATGCTGTTGTGGCGGTCGCTCTCCAGTGAAGCCAGCAAACGGTCGACTCGGTCGGCGGTGATGTCGGCGACGCGCCCAATGCCTGAACGCCAAAACTGTACCGAATATCATGGACGCGCGGCAAGCGACCTGCGCCGTCCCGCACGACGGGGTGACGACCAGACGATTTATGGCCTGTCTCAGTCCGGCCCCAGTAGAGCCGTACGGATGCAGAGCAATCCGGATTGCGGCTCGACGTCGTTTAGGGTCACACGGGCTAGCTCTCCACGCCGCAGACCAGCGGTGTATAGGATATTGATGGCCAGCCGGTGAGGGCCGGCAACACTGGCGAGTTCGTCGTAGGTGTTGGCTGCGGCAAGCATTCGCAACACCTGAGCCGGCTCGAGAATGACCGGCCGCCGATACGACAGCTATCGTGTGAAGTAGAGTGGGTCCGGTGCGAAGCAGCCTGGTTCCGCCCTTCTTCGGAAGAGACAGCGTTTACGCGCGCGCTCAGGATCTTTCTACGCTTATCGCCACAGAGCTGGCTGCCGATCGATGCCGTCGCGCGCCTGTGCCCAGGTCTGCCTCCGCGCCCAGCATCGACACCGCGTATGCCCAACCCAGCCGCTGCGCCAGCAGGGCGTCGGCGAGCCAGACTCCAAGGGAGAGCCCCAAGCCGTGGCCTTCGTCGATCGCGATGGCGCCGCTCATCATACCCACCGTCCCGACATTGGCGGCGAGATGGCGGAGATCGTCCGTCGGGTCGCGGACTGCCTCCTGGTCGTGGGCTTGACCGAATTCCTCCAATACCGCGGCCAGATTTCTCTGCGTCAGAAGCTCCTCTGCGGGCCGGGCGGCCAGCCGGCGCCGGGCTAGGAGCAAAAGACCGGCTGGCCCGACATTGTCGCCCGGTCGTGTGAGCAGCACCGCGTCGCGCAGTGCCGCCCCGTCCTCGACGCGGCCGGCCTGCTTCGCCGTTTCCGGGGTCGCCGAAAGCGCCAGGCGCCGACCCACCGCTCATGCCCGGCGGACCACCGCATCGAGCGCGCCGATGGTGGCGCCTGCGTCGCGCACCGTCCTCATGGATCGTTTTCCAGACTATCTCGAAAGACGCTGGGAGGAAGGCCAGCGCAACGGATTGCAGCTGTGGACCCAAATCAAGCATCGAGGCTTAGAATGCAGCAGGGCGAACGTCTAGAGGTGGACCGCCGCCCGTAAGGAGCGGTCATTGACCGCTCCACCAAAGTCGCCGTGGCGGCAGCCATCGCGCCGGAACTGTGTGTGGCTCCTTCGCGAAGACCCGCAATGAGCAGAGCAAGCGGTTCTTCCAACATCTGCATGAACATGCCTCAAGATGATCAAGCGCCAGATGTACGGGCGCGCCGCCTATCCACTCCTCCGGAGCCGACTGCTGGCAGCCGCTTGACCCGGCTGGAAAGGAAACCATGAAAATAGTCGCTGCATCAAATATGCGGTAGGATCGCAATTTTGTCTCATTTTCTGCAATGCCGAACAGGTTCTTTTAGCTTACGACCGGGGGCACTTTCATCGCCCTATGACAGACATTTCAATCCACGCCGCCGCGTGCGGATTGCATTTCAGCAATCGACCAATTTTGGCGCAAACTGTCCTCTACCGGATATTAGCATTTCCGGTGCCGTCACCTGACAGCTTTTTCGTAAAACAGGCGGACGACGGAGGCTAAGGGTGCAGTGTCATTGGCCGATCCTCGTATGACGACGGAAGTAGTTGAGCCCTATGACAATCAGCAGAGGACCGCAGGCGTTCCCTAGAAGTGAATACGTTCGGTGGCTTGCCACGGTGAAGTCGGACATGACGTGGTGCGATATCGAGACGCTGGGCGTGTCCGATCAGCGCAACATCACCTACCTGACGGATCCGACTACAACTAGCTAATCTGATTTGGAGATAGATTTTGCCCGAAGCCAAGCAAAAAGCGCGCCTGGGTCGTGCCGCAGAGAAGAGGGGTTCCGCTGACGCCCTAAGCGCATTCAAACCGAAATCCTGTTAGAGGATCTAAAAAATGGAAACATCGGCCAAAGACAAATTCAATAGCTTGCCCGTGCTTTTACGGAAAGGTTCTCCGAGCGAACTCGAACTCGGGATACGGACAACTCTAGCGCCTAATTAATAACCCGACCTTGCAAAGGCCCATCGCATGACTGTCCCCTCGATCGCCAATCCAGATTTGATTACCCTGTTCGACAACAAGGCGCGCTGGAACCTGCCCGACCACCGCCGCCTCGGCTTCCATAATCTCCACACAACGACGCTCTATTCGATGTCGCTGCGCGCCCCACGCGTCCTGCCACTCAGGAAGGACATCGACTGGACCATAGGCGAGCGTCCCGGCGTCGCACGTTTCCTCACCATGCCGCATTTCTCGGCCTTCATCGTGGTGCGTGGCGAGCGCGTCCTCTACGAGCGCTATGCGCCTGACTTCGGGCCCGAGAAGCCGCATCCCATCATGTCTGTCACCAAGACGACGCTCAACCTACTGCTCGGTCGCGCGGTGGCGGACGGCCTCGTCAATCTCGACGAGAAAGTAGGAAATTATTTGCCGGAGATCGGTACCGGGTACGCCAAAGCGACCGTCAAGGCAGTCGCCGACATGAATGTCGCCAACGATCTCAGCGAGGACGTCAGCGACCCCTACGCTTCAATCTGGGACTTGGATGTAGCCAGCGGCTGGCGCCTGGCGGCGGAGGGTCAAAAGGAACAGACGACCCGCTCCTTCGTCTGCGGCGTTACCGGAGAGGATCTGGTGAATCGCAGCGGCGAGGCGCAATACAAGTCGACCAACAGCATCGTCATTGGCTGGATCATTGAGCGGGCCAGCGGCCGGCCGTTGCGCGACTGGCTGATCGAGATCGTTGAGGCGGCTGGCATCGAGGGATGCTTCCATATGAGATGCGACCGCGAGGGCGTGCCGGCGCTCTCCAGTGGCGCCTGTCTCACCGCCCGCGATCTCGCACGCTATGGGCTGCTCTTTGCGCGTAAGGGCGAGGGAATCGACGGCCGCCGCGTCGGCGATGCCGCCTTCATCGAAGATACCCGCCGCAATCCCGGCCCTTCCATGCCGAGGCCGCGTGAATGGATGCGCTATAGCCGCCAGATGTATACTGACGGCACGTGGATCGGACACAGCGGCTATGGCGGGCAGTATATGCTTGCCAACTCTGACAGCGGCACCGTCGTTGTTTACTTTAGCGTGCTCGAGAACAACAGCGCCGCCGACCCCGAATTTGGCGCTGCTTTTATGAAGATGGCAGGCGACCTCGCTGCGGAAGGATGAGTTTGGTTGTCGGCTCCATGAAAGACGCTCGAGCTCGAAAGCTCGAGGATATATGAACTTTGGGACTCTTCGGCTGCGAGAACAGCGATGACTCGGCCGTGGGTTCGACTGCAAGCCACGTCCGCCGGCGGGCCTTATCGGTCTCGCTGGAGGTACAGCCCGCCGCCGCCGTCCGGTTGTCACGCGACCGAGATCTATGTGCGGCGCGCCCTGCCGGTGTCCTCCCCACCGGCAGGGCGCCGTTTTCCGAGCGCTGGATGGGGTCGCTTGCAGCGCGGCGCATCTCGGCATGCTGAGCAAAGCCAAGCGACTTCGATCGTGGTGTCGATATCGGTCACATTCCAACGACGCCGTTGGACATGAGCTTGAACAAGGGCGCGAGTTTGGGTGAGCCCCTGCAAGCAGGTCTCGAGTTGTGGAACGTCCAGTATCGGCGTTTCGGTCCCGTTCCTGGGCAGCGCCAATCGCCGGCTTCGACGATCTGTTCCTTTCATTTCCCGATTGCCGAATACGAAGCGACAAGAACTCTGCACAAATCCACGTGTCCGCAAGTTCAAGAGCATGGTTGCTGGAGCAAGTGAAGTCCGAACGCCGGACGTTAGTTCAGCCGTTGTACGGCTGAATGTTTCCGCCACTCCTCTCCCCTTTTTGAAGCGCCCATTGCGGTTAAAGGGCCAGTTTGATCGCAATCAGTGGATCGAAGCCTGCAAACTAGTTGGTGACCGGCGCCAGGCCCAGAGAAGGGCTTATCGCCCCGCTGAAGTGATAAATCGATCGCGCTGACGACACTTGGCACGCCGGCGTGCTTGGGGTCTGATGTGCCCCAACATTTGAAGTGCTGGAACGCGGAGCCGCTGGGCGGTCCCTCGTTGGCATATCGCAATCGGGTGTGCGTAGCGCCTGCGTCGTTAAGATTTGGAGGACTCAGGAATGACACTTGCCGAACCTGCAACGGGTCTCCCAGCCATAGAACACCGGCACAGGGATCAAAGGCAATATCCTCACGGCGTGGCGTTTATGGATGGTCAGTACCTTCCAATGTCCGAAGCCAAGGTGTCCGTTCTGGACTGGGGCTTTCTGCATTCCGACGCCACCTACGATACCGTTCATGTTTGGGAAGGGAGGTTCTTCAGGCTGGACCTGCACATGGATCGGTTTTTCCGCGGAATGGAAAAGTTGCGCATGAGGCTACCCTACAACCGCAGTGAGATCGAAAAGATCCTGTCGACCTGTGTGGCGCTGTCCGGACACAAGTCGGCCTATGTCGAAATGATCTGCACGCGAGGCGGGTCGCCTACCTTTAGCCGTGACCCGCGCCAGTCGGAGAACCGGTTCATCGCATTCGCGGTGCCTTTCGGGTCGGTTGCCAACAAGGAGCAACTGGAGCGCGGCTTGCATGTCGCCATCAGCAACACTGTCCGGATCCCGCCCAAGTCGATTGATCCGACCATCAAGAACTACCACTGGCTCGATTTGGTGAAGGGCCTGTTCGATGCTTACGACTACGGTGCCGAAACTGCATTGATCGTCGACATCAACGACAACATTGCCGAGGGGCCTGGCTTCAACGTTTTCACCGTCAAGGACGGCTGCTTAAAGACACCGGCTTACGGCGTCCTTGCCGGCATTACCCGCCAAAGCGTATTTGATCTATGCAGCGAATTGAGCCTACCAGTTAGCGCTGGCGACATTGATCGCGACGAACTGAAGGACTCCGATGAAGTTTTCATTACGTCTACAGCGGGCGGGATCATGCCGGTGTCCAAGATTGACGAGACCGTTATAGGCGACGGCAAGGTCGGCGCTCTGACTCGTCAGCTGACAGACCTGTATTGGGAGAAGCATGCCGATCCGGCATGGTCAAGGGCCGTAAATTACGCATAGTACCGCGATATATTGTCGAGCTTCCTCTCCCGCGCAGGGAGGGCTTTGCTGCCGTGAGTCCGCCGATGACCGACGCTTTCATTTCTCATCTTTCGAACGAACTCGCCGGCCTGAAGGCGGGGGGCCTATACAAATCCGAGCGCGTCATCTCGTCCACGCAGTCGGCGCAGATCGAGGTCGGAGGTGATAAGGTGCTGAACTTCTGCGCCAACAACTATCTTGGCCTCGCCGACAGCGCTGAATTGCGCGAGGCGGCCAAGCAGGCGCTCGACCGCTATGGCTACGGCATGGCCTCGGTGCGCTTCATCTGCGGGACGCAGGAGGAGCACAAGCAGTTGGAGGCGACGATCTCGTCCTTCCTCGGCATGGACGACACCATCCTCTACAGCTCCTGCTTCGACGCCAATGGCGGCCTGTTCGAAACGCTGCTCGGCGAGGAGGATGCGATCATCTCCGATGCGCTGAACCACGCCTCGATCATCGACGGTGTGCGGCTGTCGAAGGCAAAGCGCTTCCGCTACGCCAACAACGACATGGCCGAACTGGAGGCGCGATTGAAGGAGGCGAAGGATTGCCGCTTCCGGCTGATCGCCACCGACGGCGTGTTTTCCATGGACGGCATCATCGCCAACCTGAAAGGCGTCTGCGACCTCGCCGACAAATACGACGCCATGGTCATGGTCGACGACAGCCATGCGGTCGGCTTCGTCGGCAAGAACGGCCGCGGCTCGGCCGAGCATTGCGGCGTCGAGGGCAGGGTAGACATCATCACCGGCACGCTCGGCAAGGCGCTGGGCGGCGCCTCCGGCGGCTATACATCGAGCAAGAGGCAGGTCGTCGACTGGCTGCGCCAGCGCTCGCGCCCCTACCTGTTCTCCAACACGCTGATGCCGGCGATCGCCGGCGCCTCGATAAAAGTGTTCGACATGATCCGCCATGGCGATGCGCTGCGCGAACGCCTCTATGCCAATGCCGCGCGGTTCAGGTCTCAGATGGGCAAGCTCGGCTTCACCCTGGCCGGCGCCGATCATCCGATCATCCCGGTGATGCTGGGCGATGCTAGCCTGGCGCAGGAGATGTCGGCGCGTATGCTGAAGCGCGGCATCTATGTCATCGGCTTTTCTTTCCCGGTGGTGCCGAAGGGGCAGGCACGCATCCGCACCCAGATGTCGGCCGCGCACTCCACCGCCGACATCGACCGCGCGGTGGAAGCGTTTGCGGAGGTAGCTGGGGAACTTTCGATAATATGACCTTCGGTCTCTAGCAACCTCGCCGCCAAACAGAGCCTCATGCGAAAGCCTAGCCCCCATCATCGTATCTGCGCTAGCTGTGGGCTTTCGGGAGGTTGTCCATTCGGACCGGACCGGGGAGACTGGAGTTACCAGGCTTCAGCACTCACCGGAGGGTCCGAATGAACATCCACAAGAATGCCCGTCTCACGCCGCTGCGTCGAGAGGAGATGGCGCTGTCGGTGATAGAAGGCGCTTTCTCCAAAGCCCATGCGGCGCGCGTCTACGGGGTGTCGGCCAAGATCGTGGCGCGCTGGGTCGAGCGCTATAAGTCCGAAGGGCGGGCCGGCATGATCGATCGTTCTTCGCGGCCCGCCCATATGCCACAGGCCACCGCTGCGTTGATCGCTGAGCGCATCATGGCGCTGCGGCGGCAACGTTGGACCGGCAAGCACATCGCCATGAGGTCGGCGTCTCGCCCGCCACCGTTAGCCGCGTTCTCAAGCGTGCCGGACTGTCGCGGCTCAGGGATATCGAACCGGCCGAACCGATCCGACGCTACGAGCGCGAGCATCCCGGCGAGATGATCAATATCGACATCAAGAAGCTCGGCCGTTTCGAGCGCATCGGTCATCGCATTACCGGCAAACGCACCGGCAATACCAGCTCGCGCGGCAGCAGTTGGGAGTTCGTCCATGTCTGCATCGACGACGCCTCCCGCATCGCCTTCTCGCAGATCCTGCCTGACGAGAAAAAGAAAGCGCCATCGCCTTCCTCAAGGCGGCGGTGGCCTACTACGCCAGCCTCGGTGTCACGATAGCCCGCGTCATGCGACAACGGCTCCTGCTACAGATCGAAGGCCTTCGCCAAGGCCTGCCGCGATCTCGACCTCAAGCAAGTCAGGACAAGGCCCTATACGCCCAAGACCAATGGCAAGGCCGAGCGCTTCATCCAGACGGCACTGCGCGAATGGGCCTATGCCATCGCCTATCCGACTTCAGATCACCGCGCCGCAGAGTTGCCGGTCTGGCTGCATCGCTACAATTGGCACCGTCCCCACGTCGCTTGCTAGTCTCCGAAAGAAAGCTCGATAAAAATCTCGGCCGCCCTGCCGCCGACAGTTTCGCGCGCACTAGCTATGACCGGTCAGTTGTTAAGGCCTGTTGCGGTGAGGTTGGGCGGGCGGCGGCGAGTTCCTGCAATTTAGGGGGAAAGATGATTTGACCATTTCATTGTTCAGGGCACACTGCGATGATTGTCGCAGCATTTCGGGCGATCATTGAACGTGCAATCATAGCAGACATTATCCCATGGATGACCTAGATCGAAGGATTCTTACGGCTCTACAAAAGAACAACCGGCTCTCTTTCGCCGAACTGGCGGAACTGGCCGGTTCTTCGGCAGCGTCATGTATGCGTCGAGTTAACAAGCTGCGTGCGGATGGTGTGATCTTTGCGGACATCTCGTTGGTGGATCCGAAGGCTTTTGGAAAATTGCTCACCGTGGTCGTCACGGTAGAACTCGACCGTGAGCGTCTTGACCTTGTCGATGAGTTCAAGCGCGCAATGCGCGCCGCCAAAGAGGTTACCCAGTGCTACATGGTCACGGGCGACGCCGATTTCGTGCTGCTGGTCTCCGTTGAGGACGTCGAGGCCTTTGACGTCTTCGTCAAGACGAAGCTCTATACTAACCCAAATGTCCGAAAATTCCGGAGCATGATTTCGCTTGATCGTGTCAAGTTCGAGCCACGCGTTGCGGTGTAGCGGTGGGCGAGTTGCGCTGAAGTCATCACTCCGGTCCGCTTTTTGAAACTGTCATTGCGCGCACAGCATCAGATTGAGCTTTTTCACCGGATGAACTGTGCGATCTAGATGATCGCAGTTAGAGAAATATTTTGGAATTCTCGCGCCGCTCGTTGGTCTGTCTCGCAAGTTGGTCTGTCTCGCAAAATGCGCCTAAAAATTTTCAGAGCGCTGACTTTCGGCGAGGCTGGCAAAAGCGGTTGAAGGTCGGGATAAGGAGAAACTCCGCCGAAGTTTCGTCAAAAGGAAATGCATTCTTCAGCGATAAGAAAAAGGGGAAAGGGTTAAACTCATGAGCAAGAACTATCGCATTCTGGACCTCATCCGGCGCAATAGCTCGCCGCTTGAAAATCACCTGATCGACGGTCTTGTCGACGGCCGCGTCAGCCGCCGCGACTTCATTCGCCACGGCAGCCTGCTCGGCCTGTCGCTGCCGCTTCTGGGGGGCATCACCACGGCAGCCGGTCTCGGCGGCATGCCGTCGCTCGCCCGCGCCGCTCCCGGTGCCACCATGCGTGTCGCCTGCGCCGGTCCGACAGGAGCTATAGACCCGGTCGCCATCGCCGACACCGGCAGCATCCTTGTCATTCAGCAGGTGGGCGAGTTTCTCTGCGTCGATGGCCCCGACCTCGTGCTGAAGCCTGCGTTGGCCGAAAGCTGGAAGCCGAATGACAAAGGCACTGTATGGACCTTCAAGCTGCGCAAGGGGGTGAAATTCCACTCAGGCGGCGAGATGAAGGCCGACGACGTGGTGGCCAGCTTCGACCGGCTCGCAGACCCGGCCGGCTCGTCCAATGCGCTGTCCGTCTTCAAGGGCATCCTGCAAAAGGGTGCGACCAGGAAGGTCGACGACTACACCCTTGAGTTCCATCTCGACGCACCGAATGGCAACTTCCCTTATTTGGTGTCGTCGGATAATTTCAACGCCATCATTCTGCCTTCCAGCTATAAGGGCGACTACGAACAGAGCTTCGACGGCACCGGGCCGTTTAAGCTTGAAAACTACAAGCCCAAGGTCGGCGCCTCCTTCGTGCGCAACGAGGACTACTGGGGGCCGAAGGCGTTGCCCGATCGCACCGAGTTCACTTTCTTCGACGACATCCAGCCGCAAATTCTGGCGCTGCAGGGCGGCCAGGTAGATATAGTAAACCAGCTATCGGGTATGACCGGCATTGGGCTCCTCAACGATCCCAGCGTAGACATCATCAGCCTGAAGTCGACCTTGAACCGGCAAGTGCACATGCGCTGTGATTCCGATCCGTTCAAGGACCCGCGCGTGCGCCGCGCGATTGCGCTCTCAATCGATCGCGACAAGGTGGTTGCCGGCTTGATGAAAGGACGGGCATCGCTAGGCAACGATAGCCCATTCGCGCCTGCCTATCCCTCGACAGATACGAGCGTGCCGCAGCGCAAGCAGGACATTGCGCAGGCCAAGCAGCTGATGGAAGCGGCTGGGGTTGCTCAGGGCTTCAAAGTGACGCTGACCACTTTGCGCTACCTCGAAATCCCTGCATACGCTCAGCTCATCCAGAACTGGGTTAAGGAAATCGGTATCGAACTCGACCTCAACATCATGGATGAAGGTGTCTATTACGGAGACGCGGTGTTCGGCAAATCGCCCTGGCTGGATTCGCCGATGGGTATCACTGGCTATGGTCACCGCGGCGTGCCGAACGTGTTCCTTACAGCACCTCTGAAGAGCGAAGGAACCTGGAACGCGGCGCACTTCAAGAACAAGGACTATGACACGTTGGTAGACAATTACATCGCTGCTCTTGACCTTGAGGCGCAGAAGTCCGCAGCCGGCAAAATCGAGAGGTTGCTGCTCGAGGAGACGCCTATTATCTTCAGCTATTTCTCCGATTATCTCACGGCAACGGCGAAGGGAGTGGCCGGCGTGCAGCCGACTGCAGGGGGGCAGCTTTTCCTGGACAATGCGTCGAAGGCTTAGGCGGAAAGGGAAACCCAGTCCTCTAACAGCCAGCTCCCGCAGGGGGCTGGCTCCATAAGGAGTCTTAGCCATTCTCTCCTTCTTTGCCCGGCGCGTGTCGCTGTCCCTGGTGACGCTGTTCCTGCTCAGCATCATGGTGTTTCTGGGTGGCCAGGTGCTGCCCGGCAATGTCGGGCGCGCCATATTGGGGCCGTTTGCCGATCAGCGCGCGGTCGACGCGCTCAATCATACGCTGGGCGTCGATCGCCCGCTGCTCACCCAATATGCGACCTGGATCTGGAATTTCGTCCAGGGCGATATGGGCACGTCCTATATCTTCCGCTCGCCGGTGGCGCCCTTCGTCGTCGATACGCTGGGGAATTCGATGAAGCTGGCAGCGGTTGCCTTCGTGCTCGTGGTGCCGATCGGCATCCTCGGCGGCGTGATCGCCGCGCTCAATCTCAACCGGCCGCTCGACCGCATCATCAGCCTGGGCGGTGTGTCGGTGACGGTGTTGCCGGAATTCGTCACCGGCATCATCCTGATCCTGATCTTCGGCGTTTGGCTGCGCTGGCTGCCGATTTCCGCCGCATGGCCGCGCGGCGCCGGCTTCTTCACCCAGCTCTACTACCTGATCCTGCCGTCGCTGCCGCTGTTCCTGGTGCTATTCGGCTACATAGCCCGCATGGCCCGATCCGGCATGATCGAGGCGCTGGATTCCGACTACACGAGAACCGCCGTGCTCAAGGGCCTGCCGTGGCGTACGGTGATCTGGCGGCATGTGCTGCGCAATGCGTTGCTGCCGACCATCACCGTCATTGCCACGCAGACCGGCTATCTCATCGGCGGCCTCGTCGTCATCGAAACGCTGTTTCGCTACCAAGGCATCGGCTCGCTGATCTTCACCGCCGCGCGCGGCAAGGATTTCCCGATCCTCGAGGCCGGCATCCTTACCATCGGCATCGTCTATGCAGTGGCGACACTGGCCGCCGACTTCCTCTACTCCGTGCTCAATCCGCGGATACGGCTTGGGACAGACCAATGAGCACCACCGACACCAGCCTGCCGGCACCCGACGACACGAATAGACGCGGTCCCATGGCCGAGGTTCTGTTTTCGCTGCTGCGGTCCGGCATGTTTCTCACCGGTTTCGGCATCGTTGTGTTCTGGGTTGCCTGTGCATTGTTCGGCGAGCATTTCGCGCCGTACGACCCGCTTGCCGACGACATCATCAACGCACTGGCGCCGCCTTCGGCCGAGCACTGGTTCGGTACCGACCAGATCGGCCGCGACGTGTTCTCGCGCGTCATTGTCGGGTCGCGCGATATCCTCACCGTCGCACCGCTGGCGACCCTGCTTGCGACGGTGGCCGGCACGGCACTGGGTCTGCTCACCGGCTATTTCCGCGGCATCGTCGACGATATCGTCAGCCGCATTCTCGAAGCCTTTATGGCCATCCCGGGTGTCATCGTGGCGCTGCTCGCCATCGTCGCGCTCGGCACCTCCAAGACCACGGTCATCGTCGTCATCGGCTTAAGTTTCGCGCCGATCATTGCCCGCACCGTGCGCTCGGCGGTGCTCTCTGAGCGCGAACTCGACTATGTCTCTGCGGCCCAACTGCGGCACGAGAGCGCCTTCCACACGATGTTCGTCGAGATCCTGCCCAACGTCATCCCGCCGATCCTTGTCGAGACCACGGTGCGGCTTGGCTACGCCATCTTCGCGGTGGCGACACTGTCCTTCATCGGCTTCGGTATCCAGCCGCCCTCGCCTGATTGGGGCCTATCGATCTCCACCAATTATGGCATGATCGGCGGCGGCTTCTGGTGGACGGTGCTGTTCGATGCCCTGGCCATCGCCTCGCTGGTGATCGGTGTCAACTTGGTTGCCGATGGCGTCCATGGAGCGCTCAATGACTAATTCCGCCAAGGCCCGGAACACACAGGCGCAAAACGCCCTGGAGCTGCACGATCTGTCAGTCGCCTACCGCGTTGCCGGGCGGAACCGCGCCGTGCTGCGCAATATCAGCCTCAACATCAGGCAGGGCGAGGCCTACGGGCTGGTCGGCGAATCCGGCTGCGGCAAATCAACCGTGGCGCTCACCGTCGTGCGCTATCTGCCGAGGAACGGCTCGATATCAGGCGGCGCCATCTCGCTCGACGGTCAGGACGTCATGAAGCTCGATGCCGAGGCCTTGCGGCGCGCCCGCGCCAAAAGCGTCTCCATGGTCTATCAGGATCCCGGCAAGGCGCTGAATCCGTCGATCCGCATCGGCAGGCAGTTGACCGAGATCTTCGAACTCGCCGGCATCACGGGACAGGCGGCGACCGACATGGCGATCGCCATGTTGAACCGGGTGCGCATCTCCGATCCACCAAGCGTCATGCAGCGCTATCCGCACCAGCTCTCCGGCGGCATGCAGCAGCGCGTGGCGATCGCCATGGCGCTGGCCAACGACCCCTCGATGCTAATCCTCGATGAGCCTACTACCGGGCTCGACGCAACGGTGGAGGCCGAGGTGCTCGACCTCATCGCACAGCTCAGGCAAGAGTTATCCGCCTCGATCCTGTTCATCAGCCATAACCTCGCCGTCGTATCCAGCATGTGCGACCGGGTGGGGGTGCTCTATGCCGGCATGCTAATGGAAGAAGGCCCGACGGATGTCGTCTTCAACGACCCGCGCCATCCCTATACGGTCGCGCTACTGCGCTGCCTGCCACGCGGCGGCCAGCGCAAAGACCAGGGCCGCCTCGACACCATTCCGGGCTTCCTGCCGGGCATTGGCGCTGACATTAAGGGTTGTGCCTTTGCTGACCGCTGTGCTCTCGCCGACGATCGCTGCCGCACCGAATTGCCTCCGCTCTTTGACCTGAGCGACGAGCGAGGCAGGCGCCTGTCGCGTTGCTTCCATCACGACAAGGCACAGGCCCTGCCGCGCGCTACACCTAGCGATGTGGCGCCGGCACCAAAGCAGAAGGCGGCACCCGTGCTGCGCGTCGCGGGGCTGAACAAGACCTATGGTAGCCATGGCCACCCCTTGCGTGCGGTCAAGGATGTCTCGCTCGATCTGCGACCGGGCGAGACGCTGGGACTGGTCGGCGAATCCGGCAGCGGCAAGACCACTTTCGCCAGGCTGCTGCTCGGCCTTGTCCCGCCCGATGACGGCGGCACCATCGAGCTCGAGGGCAAGGCGCTGGCGCCACGGTTGGAGAACCGCAGCGATGATCAGGTCAAGGCGATGCAGATCGTCTTCCAGAACCCGGACTCCGCGCTCAACCGCTCGCATTCGATCCGCCACATCCTCGGCCGCGCATTGAAACGGCTGGCCGGCCTGTCCGGCAAGGCGATGGAGACGCGCCTCGAAGACCTCGTCCGCTCGGTGCGCCTCACCGAACGGCATCTGGCCGTCAAGCCGCGTCAATTGTCAGGTGGGCTGAAGCAGCGCGTTGCCATTGCGCGTGCCTTCGCCGGCAATCCGCGCATCGTCGTCTGCGACGAGCCGACCTCGGCACTCGACGTCTCCGTGCAGGCGGCGATCCTCAATTTGCTCGCCGACCTGCAATCCAAGGAGGATGTCAGTTACATCTTCATTTCGCACGACCTTGGCGTGGTGCGTTACCTCTCCGACAAGATCGCCGTGCTCTATCTCGGTCGCATCATGGAGATCGGGCCATCGGAGGAAGTCTTTTCCGGGCCGCATCATCCCTACACCGAAGCGCTGCTGTCGGCCGTGCCCAAGCTCGACCAGACCGAGACGGCGCGCATTCGTCTCGACGGTGAAATACCCAGTGCCACCAACCCGCCGTCGGGCTGCGTCTTCCACACCCGTTGCCCGCGCAAGATCGGTGCGATCTGCGAGCAGCAGGAGCCGCCGCTGGCCGAAGCGCAGCCCGGACATTCGATCCGATGCCACATCCCGTATGCGGACCTGGCAAGGTTGCAGAAGGCGGTGGTGACCGAACCGGCAGAACCGGTACCGCTATGGAGTGTCGCGTAAGCCGAGTAGGTACGATCAGCGCTCCAACCTGAGTCTGCTTGAAAGTTAAAACAATGCTGATCGAGCATGGAATGAGCGTGTCATATGAAACGGTCCGCCGTTGGATGGCCAAGTTCGGTCTCGACCATTGTCGCACAAGATCAACAATCGCGCCAAGAACAGCCATGTGCCTTTTCGAACGGAAACGATTATGCAAGGCCACCTATCGCCGGGAGCGTTGCAACCTTTCTTCTTTATGCACTCAGCAGCCCGCAACCGCTTTCAGTTCCCTCCTGCCGCCGTTCTGCACAGCAATTCGCTACGCAGCCTCGAGGAAGGCACGCCTGCCTCAAAAACGCGGGGTCGGGCTGCGGCCACCTCAAAGAACGTGACAATGCCTGTTTGCCTGTTTGAACGACATGGCTCCAATCAGAACTGATTGCGAACAATATGCCAAACGTTAAAAGAGGAACGATGCACCAAAGCCTGGTGCCTGAGTAGCGACATTTCATAGGTAGCAATGTCCGATTGGATTCGCGTAATCCCTCATTCGACGCCCTTTTTTGACGCCTTTCGGCCAGATTGTCAGATTTTTTGTGTCTCCCGCCACGTTTGCACAATGTTAAACCGCATCTAGGCATCTCCAGGCTGCTTGCCCTGAATGAGCAAATTCTGATTTTGATGCGTTATCGAGGGCTCTGTGTATGAGATTTTCGGGCTTCCGGGTTCTTTCTCAAGCGCTCAAAGGTCATTCGGGATGGAAGCCTCTATGGCGCAATCCCGATCCACAGCCGTTCTATGACTACGTCATCATTGGCGGCGGCGGACACGGCCTCGCGACGGCTTATTATTTGGCCAAGACATTCCGGCAATCCCGTATCGCCGTATTAGAGAAGGGTTGGCTGGGTTCCGGGAATGTTGGCCGAAACACGACAATCATCCGCTCGAACTACCTGCTTCCCGGCAACGGGCCTTTTTACGAGTTTTCACTGAAGCTTTGGGAAGGTTTGGAGCAGGAACTGAATTTCAATTCTATGGTCTCCCAGCGCGGCGTTATTTACCTCTTTCACTCGGATTGGGAGCGAGATAATTATCGGCGCCGCGCCAATTCGATGACACTGTTCGGAGCCGATGCCCGCTTTTTGAGTCGAGAGGAACTGCGGGTAATGGTGCCTTTCCTAAACTACAACAACGCGCGCTTTCCGATCCATGGCGGGTTTATGCAGCCGCGCGCGGGGACGGCAAGACATGACGCTGTCGCATGGGGATACGCTCGTGGCGCCGACCTACACGGTGTGGACCTAATTCAGAATTGCGAGGTCACAGGTTTCCGGATCGTTGACGGCAAGGTCCGTGGTGTGGAAACGTCGCGTGGCTATATAGCTGCTTCTAAGGTCGGAGTGGCAGTGGCGGGTTCCTCTAGCCGCGTGATGGCGATGGCGGGGATGCGACTTCCGATCGAGAGCCATGTCTTACAGGCATTCGTCACGGAAGGTCTAAAACCCATAATTCCCGGTGTAATCATGTTCGGCGCGGGGAACTTCTTCATAAGCCAATCCGATAAAGGCGGCCTGGTCTTCTGTGGCCATATCGACGGCTACAACTCTTACGCGCAGCGTGGGAATTTGCCCATGGTGGAGGAGGTCTGCGAAGGCGCCATGGCCGTGATGCCGATGATCGGGCGCGTGCGGCTCCTGCGGCAATGGGGCGGCATTATGGACATGTCGATGGACGGCTCGCCGATCATCGACCGCACGAGCATTGAAGGCCTTTATTTCAACGGGGGCTGGTGCGTAGGGGGCTTCAAGGCGACGCCCGCCAGTGGCCATGCCTTCGCCCATCTCCTTGCGACCGATACTCCTCATGAGACCGCGCGTGCTTACCGACTCGATCGATTCGCAAGAGGATTCTTAATCGATGAAAGCGGCGCTGGTGCGCAGCCACATCTACAGTGAGGTCAACATGCTCATTCCCCATCCAATTCTGGGTTTGCGCGATGCAAGAGAATTTACCTATCTCGGTGACGCCCAGCTTATCGACCGTCCAGACCCATCTACACCAGACGCCGAGCCTGCATTTTGCGACTATGTATATTTGCGCGACAATCCGGCGGGCGCGCACCGCGAACTGTGGTTCCACGAGCACGGCGACCGCTCCTGCCTGGTAGTTACGCGCAATACGGTCACACACGAGGTTCTCGGCGCGGAGTTGGCGCGCGATATCGCTCTTGTGCGAAAGAGTAGCGGACTATGACGCGGCTTTCAGGCGGACTGATCGACCGTTCACAAACACTGAACTTCAAGTTTGACGGTAAACGCTATCAGGGCCATCCCGGCGACACGCTCGCCTCGGCGCTACTAGCCAACGGCGTTCGCCTGGTGGGGCGCAGCTTTAAGTATCATCGCCCCCGGGGGGTGCTGTCTGCAGGTTCGGAGGAGCCCAATGCGTTGGTCGAGCTGCGCACCGGCGCGCGGCAGGAGCCAAACACCCGCGCGACAACGGTCGAGCTGTTCGAGGGCATGGAGGCGCGAAGCCAAAATCGGTGGCCCTCGCTTGGCTTCGACGCAATGGCTATCAATGACCTGTTGTCTCCGGTTTTCACAGCAGGGTTCTACTACAAAACCTTCATGTGGCCGAAAAGCTTCTGGGAAAAAGTCTATGAGCCCGCCATCCGTAGGGCCGCGGGACTCGGCAGCATCTCAATGCAGGCCGATCCCGACGCTTATGACAGGGGCTTCCTGCATTGCGACTTGCTGGTGATCGGCGGGGGTCCAGCCGGGCTTGCTGCGGCGCTGACGGCCGCTCGCTCGGGCGCCCGTGTAATCCTGGCGGAGGAGGATTTCCGCCTGGGCGGACGGCTCTTGTGCGAGACGGAAACACTGGGCGAGGTCCCAGTCGCGGATTGGATCTCAGCGCTGGAGTCAGAATTCGAGAGCCTGCCACGTCTTCGGGTGATGAGCCGCACAACGGTTTTCGGCGTCTATGACCACGGCATCTATGGTGCGGTGGAAAGGGTTTCGGATCATCTCGCGGAGCCGGGTGACCGCGTCCGCCAGACACTTTGGCGCATCACGGCGAAACGCGCTGTTTTGGCTGCAGGCGCGATAGAGCGACCCATTGCCTTTGAGGACAATGACCGTCCTGGTATCATGTTGGCCGGCGCGATGCGGGCTTACGCAAATCGCTGGGCGGCGTGCCCATCCGAAAAGGTCGCGGTCTTTACCAACAACGACGACGGACACCGTACCGCGGGCGATCTCGCCGCCAAGGGTGTCCAGATCGCCGCTGTCATCGACGTGCGACCCGAGGCCAAGGCTCGTGGTGACTACCGATTGATCGGGGGGGGCCTGGTGACTGGCTCGCGCGGCCGACTTGGCTTGAAGTCGATTGAGGTTCAGGCAAACGGCAGGTCCGAATGGATCGATTGCGGCGCCCTTGGGGTCGCGGGCGGCTGGAACCCGAACGTGCATCTGGCTTCGCACCATGGGGGTAAGCCGACCTGGAATGAGATGTTGCTGGCGTTCCTGCCTGGCGAGAACGGGCCTTCTGGCTTGCTTGTGGCGGGCGCTGCTGCGGGGCGCTTTTCGACCGCGGCAGCGCTGCGTTCGGGTGCTGAAACGGCGAAATGTGCGTTGGAGGACATCGGGATAGCAGCAAGATCGCCTAGTCTGCCGTGCCCGGAGGAGGACGCATATACTATTGCGCCCGTGTTTCACGTGCCGGGCAGGAAACGCTCATGGGTCGATTTCCAGAACGACGTTACTGTGAAGGACATCAAGCTCGCGCATGTTGAGAACATGCGGTCGGTAGAGCATCTGAAACGTTACACTACCCTGGGCATGGCGACGGATCAGGGCAAGACCGCCAATATGATCGGGCTCGCGGTGATGGCGGAGCTCACCGGGAAAACAATCCCGGAAACAGGAACTACGGTCTTTCGCCCGCCCTATACTCCCGTGGCGCTGGCGGTCCTGGGGGGGGGCGAAATAGGGCCGCACTTCCGCCCGCCCCGTTTGACGCCGACTCACCACTGGGCCGAAGCCCATGGTGCGGTATTTGATGAGTCCAGCCCTTGGCGGCGAGCCGATTATTTTCGGCGTGAGGGGGAAACGCACTGGCGCATGAGCGTAGATCGCGAAGTCCGAGCTGTGCGTACCGCAGTGGGCTTATGTGACGTCTCGACGCTCGGAAAGATCGACGTGCAGGGCACCGATGCGGGAAAGTTTCTTGACCGTCTATACAGTAATATGATGTCCACGCTGAAGGTCGGCCGTGTTCGCTATGGGCTGATGCTGCGCGAGGACGGTTTTGCCTATGACGATGGTACGTGCGCGCGGCTCGCCGAGGACCACTATGTGGTTACCACAACGTCAGCCAATGCGGGGCTGGTCTACCGCAATATGGATTTCGCCCGGCAATGCCTCTGGCCCGACTTCGACGTACAGCCCATCTCCACGACCGAGGCCTGGGTGCAGATCGCTGTTGCGGGGCCGAGTTCGCGTGCGTTGCTCGCCCGAATCGTTGACCGATTCGACCTTTCGAACGAGGCGTTTCCGTTTATGGCCTGTGCGGAGCTAACGGTTTGCGGCGGTCTGCAGGCGCGGCTCTTCCGCGTCTCCTTCGTGGGAGAACTTGGCTACGAGATCGCGGTTCCCACCCGCTACGGGCATGCGCTGATGAAACGGCTGATGGAGATGGGTGTTGATCTTGGAGTGACACCTTTCGGAGTAGAAGCGCTATCTGTCCTAGGAATGGAAAAGGGCCACGTCGGTGGAGCCCAGCTTAACGGCCAAACCACCGCGGAAATGCTCGGGCTCGGCAAAATGGTGTCGCAGAAGAAAGACTCAATTGGCGCGATCATGTCTCGGCGCGAGGGGCTGGCGGGGGATACGCGCCGGCTGGTGGGTGTCCAGCCTGTCGAGCCTCGGGGCAAGATCGTTGTTGGGTCACATCTCTTCGCCGAGGGGGCAGCATTTGACCTCGATAGCGATCAGGGCTGGGTCACATCGGCCTGCTATTCGCCCCATGTCGGGTCCATGATCGGACTCGCTTTCCTCAAGAACGGGTATGAACGGCTGGGCGAAGTGGTCGTGGCTTCGAACCCCGTTGAAGGAGAGAGTGCACGCCTGCGTGTCGTATCGGCGCATTTCGTCGATGCTGAAGGAGTACGTCTGCGTGGCTAATCTGAAACCGCTCATCGCCCTCTACGCTGAAAAGCCTCGTTCCGCATCGTTTGCAACCTTGGAGATTCGTGAGAACGAAAATCTAGCGCTTGCCTCTCTTGCGCTACGCAGGGAAACCGTTGAGCCCCAGCCGTTCGGTTTGAATTTGCCGGGGCCGGGATGCTGGGTAGCAGGTCAAGAAGTGGCTGCTTTCTGGACCGGACCTGATCAGTGGATGATCGAGGCCCAAGGCCGCTCTGAAGAGGACTTTGCTGCGAATCTGAAAGAGCAGGCCCCCAGTTGCTCGGTGACCGAGCAGACTGGTGGGTGGGTGGCTGTCGAAATTATGTCCGCGGCTGGCACGGAGGCTATCGAGGCACTGCTGGAGAAGCTGATCAACATCGATCTTGCTGAATTTGGTCCGGGCCGCGCGACGCGTACAGTCCTTGAGCAAATGACATGTTTCGTTATCCGTCGCAGTGAAACCCAGGTGGCCGTGCTCGGTGCGCGTTCGTTTGCCGCTTCGCTCTGGCACGCATTGGAAATAGCAGCCAAGAAGTTGGAGGGGAAGGCAGCGTGACCGGATCCGGAGCAGGGTTTCTGGCTGTCCGCATGCTTGCGTGCAAGCCACGCATGCAGGTGGCGATCGCAGGCTAACAAGGCGGTCTGCATCATCCGGGCGATGCTGAAAGCGAGAGAATTGTCGGAATGCGTCCTTGCCGTGGCAGCCTGAGATGATCTCAGTCTTGCCGCTGATTGGCCAGCATCTGGCTGCGGTCCTCCACTATGTCAAGCAGATCGCAGCCGCTATCGGCGTTGGGGCGTTCCGGTCCCCATTCGTGTAGAATGAGCAGATTCGAGGCGGGCGAACAAACGCAACACCTTGGCAATCCAAGGCCCGTACCCTCGACGATGGTGAATGGCTCGGACTGCTGCTCGAACAGGAGAAGATGCTGCGTGCCCCTAGCGCCACCGTCGACGATGTCGATTACCGGCGTGGGCGACCTGGATCTCTCTCTTCACACTTTCTTCCAGTTCAGGTGGTTCGCCAGATTGATACCGGCATTGCGGCAGATGCCCGCGCGATGGGCGCACGGTCGGAGGCCAGCATCCAAATGCACTTCTTCGCAGAATCCCTCATTTGACGGCTATTTTTGAGGCATTTCAGCCAGAACAAAATAAATTTGGATGATTGCCACGCTGGCAAGATGTTACCTTTTGCGAGCAACTCAAAGCACTAACTTATGCAACCTTAGTGGTCAATATAGGATCATCGTCCATGCCTGCATTCCCTAAAGAAGAGTATCGCGCACGCACGACCCGGCTGCGCCAGCAGATGGCCGAGCGCGGCATCGACGTACTGCTTGTCTTGAATGAAGGGAATATGAACTATC
>NZ_JAMYRC010000042.1:0-52266 GCF_040321205.1 Mesorhizobium sp. M0496
GCCGGTTGCTCAACCCGCGCCACAAGGCGTAACAAAAACGGTCGAGGCTCTAATCGCAGCTGGATGACAGTTCAGTGGCAGGTCAATCAGACAATGATCAAAGAAGATACGGTCGCGCTCCCCCGGTTTGATCCGCTCCCTATAGCGGTCCTTCAAATGCTCCGATGCCTTTGCGTCATAACCGCTGCGCTCAGGAGCGTGGCGGCTTCCCACAACAAGGGCGGTAAGGAAGCGCGCCTGACTGCCCGCATCCTAAAACACGCCACCAATGCCTATGCCCGCACCAATGTCCGGCGGGGGCGCTGCGGGGCGTTGCGGGGCGGCCTGTGAGCGTTTCGCAGCCTTGCGGCTGGGACTGGTTCGCGAGGGGCCGTCATCCGACGCTACTTTAGCCGGCTTGGCCCTTACGATGACCGGCTGCTTGCAGATTCTGCCGGAGCGCAGAAACAGATCGCCGAGCAGTCCGACGGTCGGCTCGGTCGTCGATGCGACCTGTTTGGTATTTTTGTAATAGTCGGTGAGGGCGCGGATGGAGCCCGTGCCCCAATCGCCATCAACCTGCATCCGGTAGCAACCCAGGCGACGAAGTTCCGTCTGGATGCTGCGTGCAAGATCGCCCGTCTTGTCTTTTTGCGCTTCGCCCGCCGATGCGCCGACAATCAAGGTTTCGAGGCCGGAGACGACGCTCTGGCGAGCGACTGCAACGCTTTCAGTTGGAGACAGATTGGCGACCTGAGTGCCGACCGGCTCTGCTGAACCGCCTGACGGTGCAGGAATCTCGACCGACCGCAACGTCTGCCCGACGATCAGCACGGCGGTCTGCAGGTCGTTGGAGGCGAGCTCGATCTGCAGCTTCTTCTTGGCCTCGGGATCGGACAGGATGCGCGACAGGCTGGCGCTCAACTGCGCCGGATCGAGCATTTGTTGTTCTGTGAAATAGAATTGTTCACGCAGGTTCGACTGGTCCCACGGGACCTGGCGGCCGACGGTGAGCGCCTCCGTCTCGTTGCGGACGCGGATCATCATGTCCGAAATGCTCAAGCCGGGGATTTCGACATTTTTCAGAAGCGCCGTGGTGAACGGGCTGTTTTCACCGGTACCGTCGACAGTGACGTTGCCGGGCTGGGTCGCGAAGGCGACAAACGTGTTTTCGCCGACCTCGACCTGCGCCAGACCGTTGGAGATGTTGACGCCGCTACCCAGCGGATTGTTGCGGCAGGCATCAAGGAAGATGAAGGTCTGACGGTCGCGACTGGCGAATTTGGCGATCACATCGTTCAGCTTGACGGCGTGCGCCGTCAGCTTGTCCAGGTTTTCCGGATCGGGCGTATCGATCGGCAGCAGGTAGTTTTCGCCTTGCACCTGCATGCCGTGGCCGGCGTAGAAGATCAGCACGGCGCTGCTTTCGGGCAGCTTGGCCTCGGCGTCGTGGAAAAGCTTGGCGAATCCATCGGTGGTGAGATCAGTTCCGGTCAGAACCTCGAAATTCAGCCGCTTCAGGCTGTCGGACAGTTTCGTCGCATCGTTCACCGCATTGGCGAGGTGCTCGAGACGCTTGCTCTGGTAGTTCGTGTTGCCGATGATGATCGCCAGCCGGTTGCGCGGCTGTGGCGAGGCGTTCTGCTCGACCGCGGCGCGAACGCCGACCGTGCTCAGGATCACGAAAAGCACGAGCAGCGGGATGCACAAGAAGAATCCGTGGCGATGGGTCATATCGGCATGCTCGTTCCAGCCTGCGTCAATCCTGGTCTTGCAGCCTTCGAACGCACCACACGCAAACACAGCCTGGGCGTTTGGACTCCGTGCCGCCAAAGGCCAGCAGATTTTTATACCAAGTATCATGTCAAAGATAGGAAAAAGGGATTTGTATGCAGTCACTGGACTGTGGAGGATACGATGCCAATCAAGATCAACCTTGCGCTGCCGGTTTACGGAGCAGCCTACAAAAGCGTGTTCGTCCGCAGCCTCTTCGCGGCCCTGACCCACAACAGCCTGTCCAGCTACGCTTTCACGTTGTCGGAAATCGAGTACACGGATATCCCGTTTTCCCGGAACTATCTGCTGACGAATTTCTACTACAACAAGCCGGATTGCAGTCACATCCTGATGATCGACAGCGACATGGGCTTTTCGCCCGATCTCATCGCTGCGATGCTGGCGCTGGACAAGCCGGTGGTCGGCACCTTGTATCCCCGGCGCCGGATCGATCTCCGAAAACTCCACTCGCTGTCGACACTGCCCTTCGACAAGGCTCTTGCACGGAGTCTGGAGTTCGTCGGAACCATCATCGAACCCCGGCAGGAGATGGGCGGCTTTGTCCGGGTATCGCTATGTGGCACGGGTATCTTTTTAGTTTCCCGCGACTGCGTTACCAGGATAATCGAGAAACTGCCCGAAACGGTGAACCGATCGCGCTACAGAAACAACAAATACGCCCCACAGTTCAAGAGCTTTCTGACTCCGTTTTCAAAGATCGTGACGCCGGACGTGGATTTGCCTACCGATTTTTCTTTCTGTCACCGCTGGGCGCAGCAGTGTGGCGGCGAAATATGGGCAAGCTACGACCGCAAGGTTGCTCATGCGGGAGACCTGACCGTTTCGGCAGCCTATTCTGACCTCTAAATGTTCCTTTGAACGGGTGTGCGAGCAGTTCGATCCGAGTTTTCGAGAGTGACCTTGTCGCCACAGATGGCCTTATAGTGGCCTGAGGCGAACGCCTAACCATTGCCGCAGAGCAGCGCGCCGCGTACACTGTCAAGCAAGTCAACGAGCCCCATCAGATGGGTCGGTGACCTTACTTTAGTTTGCCTTATTTTGTGACGGTATCGATTTCTCGTAAGGTGGGGTCGAATGAGAGTGCCGCGCGAGGCCTATCAGTTGGCGGGTGTTTCGTTGTTTGCGTTAGCGGCAGCGTCCACGTTCCAAATATCTGGCGCGGCAGCCTGCTCCGCTACGGCGAGCGGTAGCGCTACAACGGTCGGCTCGGGCATCTCGGCTGTAACGACGTTCGAAACGACGTCGGTCAGGGTCGACTGCAACACAGCTGGGATTGTCCAGGACGTCAGCGGCGTATTCGCGACAGGGTTCGAGGGTTATCAAGGGCAAGACAACAGCTCGTCGACCGTCGTCGTCAATGATTACGACGGCAATGGCGACGACCTTGTAAACATCTTTGGCGGCATCCTGAACAACAGTACGCCTACGCCTAACGTAAGTGGCCTGCCGCCGGTAACGTCGTCGGTAACGACCTCCTTGCAGCCGGGAGCAGGGACCCTCCAGCTCCTTGGCGGCAACGACAAGTTTGAGATGTCCGATGGGGTTTTCAACGGCGAGCCGTTTGCGCCGCAGGTCGATGCCAATCTCGAAACCGGGGCTGGCGATGACACGGTCATCATCCGCAGCGGCAGCATTCTGGGCATCGACCTTGGTGAAGGCGTAAATTCGCTGCAGATGACCGGCGGTGTAATCGACGGTTCAGTCATCAGCGGAGATGGCATCGACACCATCACCATAGGCGACGATGCAAGCGTCGCCGATGGCGACGGCGGCATTATCGCCGGATCTGTTTTCACCAATGGCGGCGCCGACATCGTCACGGTCAAGAGTGGCGCCATAGTTGCCGGCGATTCGGAAGGAGGGAGTGCCGTCGGGCTTGGCGACGGCGACGACCAGTTCACCATGACCGGTGGCATCCTCGACGTTAGTCTGAGCGGTGACGGTGGCAACGACACACTGGATATTAGTGGTGGCACGATCCATAGCTACGTGACAGGAAACGCAGGCGACGACCGGATCACGATCAGCGGCGATGCCACAGTCGATTTCGATATCGATGGAGATATCGGAAACGATACCATAACGGTCGGCGGCAAAGCCACCATCGGCGGCAATATATTCGGCAACGATGGCAACGACACCGTCAACATCAACGGCGGAACCATCGGGACAACCACGGCGCCGGGCCGCGTCGATCTCGCCGACGGCGCCGATATTTTCAACATGACCGCAGGTCACATAACCGGTTCGGTATTCGGCGAAGGTGGCGGCAACAACTATGACGTGAGCGGCGGTAGGATTGACGGTTCGATTTTCGCCGGCAGCCAGAACGACAACGTCACGGTCTCAGGCAACGCCAGTATCGGCATCGACCTTGGCGAGAGTGGGGACGGCACCGATTCTGTCGGCCTGGAGGATGGCGACGACAGCTTCCTGATGACCGGCGGCACACTCGGCGGCGCCGTGAGTGGCGGCGCCGGCAACGACACGATCGATTTCCGCGGCGGCACGATAAATGGTTTCATCGAAGGCAATGACGGCAACGACCAGATTTTCGTATCCGGCGGCATTCTCACAGATGAAATCATCGGTGACCTAGGCAACGATACGATCACCATCAGCGGCGGAACGATCGCCGGGCCGGTTTCCGGCAATGACGGTGATGACCATATCAGCATCTCGGGCGGCACCATTGGCACAGCCGCCGTGCCGACCCAGGTCGATCTCGGTACCGGGGTCAATACGTTCGACATGAGCGGCGGCACGGTCAACGGATCTGTTTTCGGGGAAGGCGGCGGCAATACCTATGCGATCAGCGGCGGCACGGTCACCGGATCGCTGTTCGCCGGCGACCTCAACGACAGCGTCACGATTTCGGGTACCGCCAACATTCAGGGCAATGGCCTCGGCGTCTTCGCGGTTGTCGTGCCGAGTGGTACCGTAGCATTGGAAGATGGCAACGACACGTTCAACATGTCCGGCGGCATGGTCGGCGGTTCGGTCACTGGCGACGATGGCAACGACACCATGACGGTCAGAGGCGGCGCCGTCACCGGGAACGTCTCCGGCGATGACGGCAACGACACCGTCACGGTCTCCGCCGGCACGGTTGGCGGCAACGTCAGCGGCGGCGCCGGCTTCGACAACGTCTCGGTCATCGGCGGCACCATTACTGGCGGCATCGAAGCCGAGCATGTCCATCTGTCCGGCGGCACGATCGGCGGTGACATCACTGGCCTCGGGCCCGACACGCTCGTCATCGACGGTATCGGCACGGTCGATCCGCTCAATCTGAGGGATGGCGTGCTGTTTAGTGGAACGAATGCCAATGGCACTGTCGCCGACACCGATCTCGCGGCCGGCGGCAAGAGCCAGAACTTTACGGGCTTCGACAATTTCTCGGCCGACAATTCCACGCTGCGCTTCAGCGGCGGCACGCAAGGCATCAATCAGCTCAACCTCGGCAACGGCTCGACGTTGTTCATCAACGGCAACGTCACCATGCCGGGTTCGATCATCGCGACGAATTCGCTGATCGACATGACGGACGGTGCCGCCAACGACGTGTTGACGCTCGGCGGCCTCACCCTCAACGGCGCCCGCATCGGCCTCGACATCAACCAGCAGACGGTGCAGTCGGATCAACTGGTCGCCGGCGCGTTCTCGGCCACCGGCGTCAACACAATCATCGTCAACCTGCTCGGCACGCCGCAATTCACCCAGGCGACCGACATCCCGCTCATTGTTTCGACGAACGGTCCGGTCACCGGGACGTTCAGCGTCGCAGGTGTTCCCGGCACACCGGGTTCGCTTTTCACCTATCAGGTCGTAACCGGCCCGAATGGCGGCTTGTTCCTGCGTGCTACGCCAGCCAATTTCGGCATTGCGGCGTCGCCCACCAGCGCCACCAACGCCGGCGCGGTCGCCGTGGCAATCGACGCTCTTTACGGCATAAACCGCGACGCGCTCGATTCCGATCTCCATCTCTCGCCCGGATCGGGATCTGGAATGGTGCCGGTTTCGGCGAGCTTCGGCGTCTTTGCCTCCGGCCAGTTCGCCCATACCGAGCATCACGGCTACAACATCGCCGGCGGCGGTTTGAATGGCCCCGGCCCGAGCTTCGATGCCAATGATTTTTCGGCCGCCATCAGTCTGGATTTCAATGCCGCCAAACACTTCCAGTTCGACAATGAGTATGGCCTGAACATCGGCATTTTCGCCGGCTACGCCTCGACCGATGTCAACCTCGGCGCGTTCCAGGGATTTGACGCCATCGGCGAAGGCACCAACAAGGCTGGCATGTTCGGCGGCTACGTGTTGTTTCGCAAGAGCGTCGACTATGCGTTGGTCTCCGCCTCCGGCTTCATCGGCGGAAGCGACGTGACGAACGGCGTGCTCGGCACCACCGGCAGCTATGACACCAAGGGCTATGCGGTCACGGGATCGGTCGGCCACATCTTCATGCTGGGCGAACGTACCCGTTTCGACCTGCGCGGCGGCCTGCTTGGCGTTTCGTTCCGCGGCGATCCCTATACAGACAGCGGCGGCAATGAGTTCGGCAAGAGCCAGCTTTCTTTTGGCGCGATCAAGCTCGAGCCCGGCATCTACGGCGATTACAAGCTAAGCAACGGCATGGTGTTCAGCCCCTATGCGCGGGCCGAATTGCAGCAGCGTTTCGGTTACAAGAACACCACCGAAATCGACACCAGGAAGGTCGCCTTCGACGATGCCGATTTTTCCGCCGCGCTGTCGACCGGCTTTAACCTGAAGGTGTCGGACTCGACCACCGTCAACGGCGAAGTCCGTGGCAAGGCGTCTTCAGACAGTACCACCATCGGCGCCAAGTTTGGACTGAAGATCGCCTTCTAGCCAGTGTGGCGTGGCCGGATTATGGACTGGCCAAGCACTCCAGCCGAGACGCTCGCCAAGCGAGAGCAAGTGTTCTATGCTCTCCATCGGCACCGCATGGTCGTGATGTCGAGACGGAAGTCTGTTGTCGTAGAGCAATTCCAGGAAAAGTGTGAAACGGTTTTCCGTCCGGAATCGCGGCGAAAACATACAGAAAGCGGTTCGCCGTTTCCGTGAAAGCGTGAACTGCTCTAGGCAGGGGGGTTCCATGTTCGAAGTCGTCGGATTCTGCTGGAAAACACGTTCGAGCAGTCGGCTCGCCATAAACGCACTTGGCTTGATCGTTGCGCTGTCCGTGCTGCTTTTGCCGGGACTGGGAACCGCGAACGCACAGGCGAACTGGACGCTCGATCCCACCGCGTCGGTGCTCACCTATCAGTCGGTCAAGAAGAACACGATCGTCGAAACCAACAAGATCAGGAACATTTCTGGCAGCCTTACTGCGGCGGGTGACGCCAAAGTCACCTTCGATCTCAATTCGGTCGATACGGGGGTCGATCTTCGCAATGTCCGCATGCGGTTCCTTTTCTTCGAGACATTCAAGTTTCCGTCCGCGGAACTGACCGCGAAGGTCGATCCCGCGGCGTTTGCCGACCTGCCGACCAAGCGACGTGTGAAGGCGGTGCTTCCGTTTCGTCTCAACCTGCACGGGGTCGACAAGAACCTTGAGGCAAACGTCGTGGTGACCATGATCAGCGACAACATGGTGTCGGTCGCTTCGGAGGCTCCTGTCGCCGTGCATGTGGAGGACTTCGGGCTGCTGCCGAATGTCGACAAACTCCAGCAGGCCGCCAATGTGACCAACATTGTTCCGACCGCATCGGTGTCGTTCGATTTCGTGTTCATCGCTGACGGCAGCAAGCCGGCTGCTGTCCAGCCTGTTGCGGCGAAGACCGCTGACGTCGGACCCGTCGCCACGGATGCCGCGAAGACGAACTTCAGCGACGAGGAGTGCCTCAACCGGTTTGCGGTGCTGTCGCGCACCGGGGCTATATACTTTCGAACGGCGAGCGCGCGGCTCGACAGCCAAAGCCGCCCGCTGCTCGCGGAGGTCGTCGGTGTCGTTGGCAAGTGCCCGGGCCTGAAGGTCGAGGTTTCCGGACATACCGATTCCGATGGATCGCCTGTCGAGAACAAGCGCTTGTCGGAGCGGAGGGCTGAGGCGGTTGCCGATGCCATTGTCGCCGCGGGCATTCCTCGCACGCAGATCGCGGCGACCGGCTACGGCGAGGAGCGGCCGGTTGCCGCCAACGACACGCCGAAGAACAAGGCGCTCAATCGGCGGATCGAGTTTTCCGCCACCAAGCTCGTCAACTGAGGAAGGATCCGTTGTCCCGGTGGGTTTCGATCTGATCGCCCGTTGTGGTGGCCTTATGTGCGGCATCGGGCTTGCAGCACTGGCATTACTTTTGACTTTGTCGGCCGCCAATGCCGAACGCCGTGTCGCGTTGGTCCTTGGCAACTCCCAGTATCAGCATGCCCCGGCGCTGACCAATCCGGTACGCGATGCCCAGGCCATGGCCGAACGCCTGAAGAACCTGAACTTTGAAGTCGTTTCCGGCTTCGACCTGACCAAACTGCAGACCCAGACGACGATTGCGCAGTTCGCCAAGCAGGTTCGCGGCGCCGACATCGCCCTGTTCTTCTACGCCGGCCATGGGTTGCAGGTTTCAGGCAGCAACTACCTTCTTCCGATCGATGCAGCACTTGAGGACGAGACCTCGCTCGACTTCGAGGCGGTGCCCGTGGATTTCATCTTGCGGCAAATGTCACGCGAGACCAGCATAAGGCTGATTTTCCTCGACGCCTGCCGTGACAATCCGCTTGCCGATGTGTTGGCAAAGACCGCCGGCGTCAAGGGAGCAAGGAGCGGCCTTGCCGAAATTCCGATCGAGAATGGTGGCGCGGGCACGCTTGTCGCGTTCGCCACCAGTCCTGATCGGGTCGCCTATGACGGGTCGGGCGAACATTCGCCGTTTGCTTCGGCGCTGCTCGCGCATATGGGCGAAACGAATGTTTCCATCACCGAAGCGATGAACCGCGTTACCGCCGATGTCTTCAAGGCAACCGCCGGCAAACAGCGCCCCTGGACCAATGTCTCGCTGACCACCGAGGTCGTCCTGCACAAGATCGATCTCAACGCGCCGCTGATCGTCGGCGAGGCGAGCGCTCCGCAATCGGAAGGCGGCTCGGATGGGCGCAACGCCACGGCAAATCCGGCCGGCCCCGGTGACGACGCCCAACTCGCGCTCAATGTGCTTCGTCAGAAGATACCGAAGCTTGCCTCGGACGACCCCATCTTTTTCGACCACCCCATAGATTTTGGCGATCCGGAAATCGACGGCAAGAGCATTGCCGAGCTCATCAAGGGCAAGCCACGCTTCAGTCCGGTGGAGGGGCTCGACAAGTCGGTATGGGAAGGCAAGCACTGCGACGGCTGCCATCAGTGGAACGAGGCCCGGCTGTGCGAACAGGCGAAAAATTTCGCCTCCAACGATGTCTCTGTTTTGCGCCTGCAGCATCCGCTCGGAACACGCTTCAAGGTGGCGCTGGCCAAATGGGCTCAAGGTGGCTGCAAGTAAGGCAGGGCATTGATGGCATCCATCCGGTTTGTGCCGGGGTGAATGCTTTAATACGCATCCGCTGATTGGCGCAGCGCCTCGATCTCGGCCATCTGGATGCCCATTTCGACAAAGGCCGAAAGAACGGCAAACCGGTCGGCGAGCGCGACACGTGCCAGTCCGGTCAGAATCCCGGCATTGACCGCATGGGCGGCAGGAAATGGTTGCAGGGCCGATACCATCGTCGCGGCCTTGGCCGAATCACTGTCACGCCATCCCGCGGCCAGGACAATCCAGCCGACCGGTGTCGCTGGCTGCGTCGCCGCGGCCGCACTGACTGCTGCCCGGTGGTGCAGGCTGTCCGGTTCACCCACCCAGTCGCGGACAAGCGCGAGCAAATCGTGATCGGTCTCATCGAACAGGTCGGTCAGGTGGCTCAGGCATTCATGGGCCCACCAGACCGCGGCCCGCTCTGGAAGCAGGTAAGCACAAAATGTAATCGCTTCCTCGGGAATACGCCCGGCGAGGAGGTCGCGGCAGAACTCGATCGAGCGCTGGTCGGTTGGAAGGGCTCTCATGTCCCGGGCAACAGCAGGACAGGCCATGAAAAGATCCCGTGCCGTTTTGAACCGGAGCACATTGACCATGACCGCCACGCTTTCATCGAGGAGCTTTGGCCACTCAAGCCTCAGGCGCGGCGCGGGTCAAGTCTCATACTGTGACGCGCCGACAACTCTCGGCATTGTCGTGCCCTCAGTGTTTTGTCGACAGACAGTTGCCTTGGATTTTGGTATGATCGCGATCATCGAACTCGGATTGCTCAAATAGGAGGAGCCGCTATGCAGTGGAGCAGTTCAGCTTTTGTGTTGGCGGTCGTTTTTTTCTCGACCCACGCTTCCGCCGACCCCGTTCAGAAATCAGAAGACATTGTGAAGTTTTTTGCCGGTGCGGCCGATCTCGGCAAGTCGCGAGGAATTTGTGTCGGCTCCGAGGAGGAGTGCAAAAGCAAGACCAAGGCAAATGACGCGCCAGCAGGAAAATCCAGCCTCGACATGCTAATCAATTTCGGGCTGGATTCGGCCGAGCTCGACACGACTGCGCGCGCTGAACTCACCGAATTCGCCAAGGCCCTGAAGGACAATCGGCTGCGCACGTTCAACTTCGTCGTCGAAGGCTACACTGACGCCACCGGCACCGTGCATTACAACGAAGGCCTGTCGCAGCGACGGGCGCAATCGGTGGCGACCTTCCTGACAGCCAGCGGGATTGAGACCGCGCGCATCAATGCGATCGGCATGGGCGAAAAAAATCCGCGCAGCCCAAACCCGTACGATCCCGTGAACCGCCGCGTGGAAATGCGGATAAAGACGCAATAAAGCCGGTAAAAGTGTGAACGGTTTTCCGTCCGGAATTGCGTTAAACAAAGAGAGTGCGCGGTTCGGCGTTTCCGTGAAACGGTGAACCGCTCTGAAGCCTGTTCCATCCCGATGGAACCGGGATGGGGAACATCAACAGTCTGAGACACTCATGCCGCGCGGCCAGGTTCAAAGCGTATTCTGAATCGAGCCTATGAGGGCGGTGACGGCCTGTTTGTATTTTTCGAACTCCGGCGATGTCTGGCGGATCTGCGCGGTTGTTGTCTGCGGGCTGGCGTCGGTCGCCATGCGGCTCAGCTTTTGACCCATTTTCCTTTCGGCCCAGTCCACCACATAGCTGGCTGTCTTGCCGGTGAGAAACGGGTTGGCCTGGATGACGGCCGAACCCAGCACGGCGCTCAGTTGCGCCGAACCTGTCGCCGACAGCACCTGATGCGCGCCTTCCATCCCCAGGAAATGACAGAGATAGAGCCGTCCGGCTGTGATCTGGTGACCGCGCGCCCGAAGATAGGCCTCGCCTTCGCGCGCCAGATTGCGCACCATCTCGCGCGAGATCGTGGCGTCGTAGCGCAGAGCGAGCAGGTCGGCAGTCGACAGCGTGCGCGCAAGCTCCGGGCGGTAGGTGCTCATCATCCTGATCCAGGTCTTGGTTATGAACTGGCCGGCGCCGGTCGCTGAAGAATTTGGGTTCTTGGCGCGAGCGCTGCCGCCACTTTCGACATGAACGATGCGGTCGGTGAGCGTTTCGACAGCGGAATCGTCCGAAGCGATCGCGGTAACCCTGCCCAGCGGGTCGATCGCCTCGCCATTCTGATAAAGTTCGAAATGCAGGTGAGGCCCGGTCGAAAGGCCGGTGGTGCCGATGTATCCAATGATGTCGCCGGCTTTCACCTTGGTGCCGACGCCCGCCTGGATTGCAAATTTCTGCATATGCGCATAGCGCGTCTCGCGCCCGTTTCCGTGCGAAATCTTCACCAGATTGCCATAGTTGCCGCCATCGCCTTGGAAGGTGATCTCGCCATCGAAGGCCGCTGCGACCGGCGTGCCCACGGGAGCCGCCCAATCGACGCCCTTGTGGATGCGAACGGTCCCGAGGATTGGATGCTTGCGTGGCCCGAAGGTGGAGGTCATGACCCCGTTGACCGGTGTGACCATGCCGTTGGTTACCGTCAGCGAGCGAACCTGATCGTCACCGGTGACGCACGCAAACTGGCCGTCGCTCTGCTGGAAGACGAAACAGTCGAGGCTCTTTTCGCTGCCCTGGACACCCACATACAGCACCCGCCCGGCACCTTCGTCCTTGCCGCGCGGCGTCTGCGAATAGATCAGCACGAGGCGCTGGTTCTCGCTTGCAAAGGCGTCCAGATCCTGTCCTCTCGAGAGATACATGATCGCTTCGCCGATCACGCCGGTCGGGACATTGTTGCGGGCCGCCGTCGAGTAGATCGCGTCGAGCAGACGGTATTGCCTTTTGTGCGTGCCTTCCGCCTGTGCGCCCGAATAATTGAACAGGTCTTCGCGGACCCAGGGATCGACGCCCGACACGAACGCGCCGGCGGCGTCGCGCGTCAGCGTGCCGACGAACACGTTCCTGGCGTAGATTGAAACCTGCATGAGGGACATCGTGGTCGCACCGCGGCTCGGCCTGAAACCGCGCATGGCAACGACATAACCCGGTTCCAGACTGTCCCGATTGAAAAGCGCCTTCATGGCCTCGCCTGCCAGCTTGGCATCGTCGGCGGAGAAATGCGCATCGAGCACAACGCTGTCCAGGCTGCGGTCGTTGAGGGTCTTCACGAACATGTCCTCGGTCGCCTCGAACCGCTGATAATCATTCGTGACGACCGCAACGCTGGTGTTGTTTTCGATCTGGGTCTTCTGGAATGCGGGAAGGGCTGCATCGCCCGCGTCGATTGTCTCGCCCCAGCCGGCTTCGGGATCGTCGGCGTCCGCCTTCTGGTCCGGAGCCGCCGCGGGTTCCTCTGCGGTGGGTGATGGCTCAAGATCGTTCTGGAGATCGCCGGATGGCGCGGTAGAGGTCTTTCTTTGCGCCTGGAAGAATGCGAAATCCTCCTGCGTCGACGGTATCGTCGTCATGAATTTTTCGCTGGCGCTAAGCATGACGTCGGACAGAATTTCGATCTGGGGAGAAACGCCGGCCTGATCGAGTTCCGCCGGGCGCGGCATCGTTCGGCCTTTCGTTGCGGCGCCGGCATCGGGCGCCAGGGTGATCCACATTGGATCCCCGGCAAGGTCGATGATGGCCGGCACATAGACGGATGCATCGGCCGGCACATCATCCACTCCCTCGACTGCGTGCAACTCCTCATCTTCGTCGCCGAACGACCAATAGTCCGCGGTGAGGTAGAAACCGGCGGCGATCGAAAGCAGGAGAACCACCGCGAGACCGGCAATAAGCCTGCGCCAAAGCGCGCGCCTGCGAAGGGCGGCGCGTGCCTGCTTTTTCTGCCTGAAGCTCGTGTCGATATTGTGCGTCACGGATTGCTTCCGGTCAGGAAGAAGGTCCAGCGGACCTGCTCGAGCGTATCGACTTCGAGAAATTGCGCCGCGATATGGCCGCGCTGCCAGCATTCATCGATGCCGCGTATCGAGAAACGGCGCCGCTCGATGCACATTTCTGTCGATCCGGTGAGGATCGCATGACCGAACACGTCCGTGGCATAGATGTAGATGTAGCGGTTCGTCAGTTCCTCGCGGATGACGTTCACGCATTGATTGGCGCCGATGGTCCACCAGCCATCGGTCTGGTCCGCATTGTCGACCTTCTGGCCGACGGCGAGATTGACGACGTCGAGTGTCTGATTGCAGACCGTGAATTCGGCGCGCGCTTCGCTGGATGACAGCACGGCCAGCAGCGCGGCGCCCGCCATGACTGCAAGCTTCATGTGGCGTGTCAGGGCACCCAGGACTCGAAGCGGATCATGCTCTATGGGCAGGTCGGCAGACGAACGGGGCGAACGCGAGCGGCGGAGTTCCATCGGGCGTCCATGCTATCCGCCGAGCCGGAAATACTGGGCGGTGGCCGAGAACCGAGACCCATCGGTCTCAATTTCTTCAAGAATTTTGGGGAGCAGCACCGCGGCGGGTGTCGGCGTGGAGAACGCGGCCGCCTGAATATCATGGAGGCCCGTGATCACCATTATGATCTGCGGCACGGCCTTTCCGGCGGCTTTGTCGGCCGCGCCGAGGCCAATCGGGATGCTGAAAGTAGCCTTGCCCGGTTCTACGACGATGCGGTCGTCGAGATTGAACACCATGCCTTTGTGATCGATCAGCAGCACGCTGGAAACGAGCCCGCCGCGTGTCACCAGCGTGCCGCTGACCGGCGTACCGTTCGGCACCGATGTCCGGTCGAGAACAAGCTGCGGCTTGTCGGCCCCAGTCTGCCCCAGAAAACGCAGAAAATTGGTGACTTCGCATTGGCTCGGCTCGATGAGACGGACGCTGATGTCCGGTTCGACATGGAATTTTGCCTGGAAATCGCCCAGCATCCGTTCGAATGGCTGGACCGCCGTTCCAAATCCCTCGATCGCGGCGGCCTTGTCGGTTGCCGACGTCATGGTCGCATAGAAACAATCGCCGCCGCCGAAGTCGCGAACCCAGGAGACCCGTTCCGCGATGTCGTCGACGGCCGCGGGAACCCCTGGTTTGGGCACGTTCAACGCGACGACAGGCTGGTCGGGCTGGTTGGCTTCCGGTAGTGCGGCCTTTTGACTCTCGGCGTTCGCGGTATCCGTCTGGCTTGCGGCGGGTTCAGGCGCCGGCGTGGTCGCCTTGGGCGGTGCCGGCTGGTTGGTCTGTAGCTCGGGCTTTTGGCTCTCGACAACCTCTGGCTTGGCCGGCGGCGGCGTCGAGACGCTCTCGGCTGCTGACGGCGCTGGAGCGGTCGTGACGGGTGGCGCCGCCGACGTCTGGCTGTCGCTGGCCACCGCATCGGGCTGGATTGCCGGTGATGCCTTTTCGGGCGGCGGCTGCACGTCCGTAGTTGGCTTCGGGGGTGCCTCGGTCTGCGAGGGAACTTCGGCGGGCTTGGCCGGCTGCGGCTTTTGAGCTGCCGCTGCATCTTGCTGATTTTCAGCCGGCGGTGCGCCGGCCTCCGGTTGCGCGGGCGGAACTGCCTTTGCCGGCTCGGGGGCGTTCGCGGCGGTGTCCGCCGGGGGCGGCTTTGACAGCTCTGGCGCGGGCTTTGATGGCTCTGGTGCGGAAAGCGATATCTTATCGACGGTCGGCGTCGCAGGCGTCATGAAGCCGCTCAGATATAGCCCTGCGCCGGAGGCGACAGCAAGCGTCGCCAAGGCGGCGATGGCGACGATCCGGGTCTTTGCGGGTTTTGCGAGCACATCCGCCTTGATCGCGCGCGGAGGACCGACGGCCGGGGATGGCTGCGGTGCGGTCAAATGCGCGGGCCGGACATGCGGGACAAAGCGCTCGCCCGTGCCCGTCGCCAGCGGCGCGTCGTGTCCCGCGACATTGGATGGCTGAGGCTGACCCTTAGGATCAGGAGCAAGGGTTTGCTCCGCTGGCGGCAAGACCGGTCGGTTGCGTGGTGTGATGGACGTCGGCGGCATCGTTCCTTCGTCTTCGCCACGCGTCATTCTGGCGATGTCCGCCATGCTGGCCGGCCGGTCTCGCGGATCCGGTTGCAGCATGGCTTCAACAATGTCACGAAAATCATCGTCGATGTCGGAGAGATCAGGCACGGTCCGGCGCTTTTCGATGACCTCGAACTGCGATCCGCTCATGTCGATCGGCTTGCCGCGCAAAGCGGCAACCAGCACCAGCCCCAGGCTGTAGATGTCGGATTGCTCACTGACGTCGCCGCTGTAGAGCCCAAGTTGTTCGGGTGAAACATAATTGTACTTTCCCGCGAACTTTCCGCCGATCAGGGTCTCACCGCCCACGCTCGCCGACCGTGCGATACCGAAATCGATGATCTTCGCGCGGTCGACCCGGCCGCCGGGCAGGATGATGTTATCCGGGGAGAGGTCGCGGTGTATTGCTCCAGCTTGATGGACGGCGCTTAAGCCGGAAGCGAGGCGGTGGCAGAGCTTGCGCACATCTGCCGTCGGCATCGCGCCACGTCGCATGATGTCGAACAGCGACTCGCCGTCGACGAATTCCATGGCAAGGTAGGGACGGCCGATCCCGGGATCGATCGTGAAGACGTGGTACCGCACGACCGCGTCATGCGACAGGTGATTGAGGATCAATGCCTCCTTGCGGAACAGCGACAAGATCGTCTGGTCACGGGCGAACTCGGGCAAGACGATCTTGATCGCGACCTGGTCACCGGTCTGGATATTATGGCCACGGTAGACCTCGCCCATGCCACCGAATGCGATCCGCTCGTCGAGTTCGTAGATGCCGCTGAGTTGCGTGCCTACGGCGGTGTTGGCCATACCACCCGATATTCGCGTCTTATCGTCGGCGCCCATCAGCCTCAAGCCTCCGCTCTATGCGGATCTGGACGAGGCGATTGGCCATCGCGCCGGTCTCCGATCTTCACAAGCACGATCGTCACGTTGTCCGTTCCGCCGCGCGCCAGCACCATGTCGAGCAGGTTCTCGCAGGCTGCCTGAGGTGTCGCCGAAACCGTCGCCGCCTCGATCTCGGCGTCGGTGACATGCGCCGTCAGCCCATCCGTGCTCAACACAAAAATGTCCCCAGGCATGATTTCGCCTTGCTGGAAATCGATGACAATCTCGTCGCTGACGCCGATCGCTTGCGTGATGACATTGCGGCGCGGCCAGGTGCGCGCTTCGGCTGCGCTGATGATACCCCGGTCGATGAGCTCCTGAACTTCGGTGTGGTCTCTTGATATCTGCGAGATCGAGGCGTTGCGGATTAGATAGACGCGGCTGTCACCCGCCCACAGGCAGGCAAACCGCCCGTCCATCGCCAGCAGGGCGGCAACGGTGGAACCGATGGTTATGCCGCGAGATTCGGATATGCCGCGGATCTCGGCATTGGCCCTGCTCAGCCTGTCCTCGAAGCGCGCCCGAAGATCGGGTGCCGAGCTCGCGATGCCGATCGTTGTCAGATGATCGACGATACTGGCTGAAGCGACCTCTCCGGCGTCATGTCCACCCATTCCGTCGGCTACCACCCAGAGGCCAGTTTGTGGCTCGACCAGATAGCTGTCTTCATTGAGCTCACGGACAAGGCCTTTGTGGCTCACGCCGAAGCTTTCAATGGGAAGGGCGACAGTATTCAATTTGCCACCAAGCGCTTTTCAAGCGTCCTTCTGCGGCGCACCTTTGGACGCTCGCTCGCGCCACTTTGCCACAGGCTCGAACATTAAAGTATCGAAAACTAAGGAAAACCAAGGTTTGACCGTATGTGGTCTGCGGATCGGCACCATGCTCAGCAGATCAACCCCATCTCAAAACGCCTTGGGACAGCTGAACCCGGAAAGCGCGGGGAGGAAGAAGGGGTTGGAGCCTGAGCCTGTCTGGAGCGTATAGCTAACGTCGCGTCCGCCGATCACGAAGCGTGCTTGCATGTTGCTGTCGTCGCCGGTGACGGCAGCCCTGTCCAGAAGCCGTTTCAGGGCCCACGGCCCTTCGAACTTGATGGCGGATTCGCGGCCTGGCATTTCCGGCGTCAGGCTTAGGCTGGCGGACGCGGACGCGGAAGCCGTACCGCCCGGCCATGTGACCGCGCTTGGTGCGTTGCCCGTCTGGTTGCTCTGGACGATCTGGCCATCGGCATCGAGTATCGCCGTATCGGCATCGCCATTCAGTGAGAATGGTGTGAAAGTGATGCTGACCGAAGGCACCGAACCGCCCGATGGAAAGAACGCGCTGCGGATTTCCGCGGCCAGCTGGAAGTCTTTCAGGGTCGACTTCGACAGGTCGCGTCCAAAGCGCGCATCCTGTTTCCAGCTCCAGTCCCGGCCGGTCATGTCGATCAGCGATGCGAGATTTTGTGCGAAGAACCGGTCCAGCAAGCCGCCCGGGGCGAACAATTTCGCGAAATCCGCCACCGCAACATCCTCGGTGGCGTCCCCGGCGAAGGGATAACGGCCGTTGATCGCGGCTTCACAGGGGGCCGTCACCGTCTGGTCGAGTATCTGGTTCAAGTTGGTCACCGAGGTTTCGGCGACATTCTCTTCGAACTCATCCGCCGTCGCGTTGACCATCCGGCCGAGTTGCTTGGGCAGGCGTGAGACATTGGCGCGAAGCGTGGCTATCTGCAGCTGCAGGTTCGAATTGACGCGCTCCGTCTGCGAAGGAACTTCGGCCGCCAGTTGCAGGCTCTGATAGATATCGCTGAAGTTCTGGGTCAGGGCGTCGATTGGGCGGTGTCCGGCAGGGCCGTTCACCAGGGCCTGGAATGGTCTGAATTGCGCTTCGATGTTTGCACCTGGATTGAGGTTCCGTGCGTCGGTGGCCCCCGTGCCGGCGCGGCTTTGCGATTTGCCGTTGGCAATTTGTATGCCGATGCGGGCCAGGCCCTTGGCCAGATCCGCGGCGTTGCGCGGCGGGTTCTGAGCCGTGCCTGCTTCGATCTCGGTGCCGGGGCTGTTGCCGTCACCTAGGTCCCGCGTCAGAGCTGTTTCGTTGGCGATCGCCGCAAAGAGCTGGTTCATCGGTGAGCTTGGGGAGGCAGCGGCTGAAAGCGCGATGTAGTGCGGCTTGTCCGTCAGCATCGCCTTGAATTTCAACTGGTCGAGAACGCCGTTCCACGCGGCCGCGAACTCCTTCCCGTAGCGATCGAGAAGTTCGGGGCCGAGCTTGAGCAGTTGCTGATTGATGTCGCCTTGTTCGCCGCCGCCGCCGAGAACCCACTGCTCGTCGACAAGCATCTGCGCAATGCGCGAAAGTTGCTGGAGATAGAAGGTGTTGAAGCCGGAATGGGTGTAGATTCCGGGAACACGAAGCCCTGACAGATCGCTGCCATCGATGCGCTCGAACAGCAACTGCGCTTCCGGCCCACCTTTCTGGGACACGGAAAAATCGTCCAACACCGCTGCGTATATCGCCGACTTGATCAAAGCCGAAGCTCGATCGGCAAGGCTCATACGCCCGAGAGAACGTTGAGCGGCTTCAACAAGCGGCTGGTTGAGTTCGAAGACGGGATCGTAGGCGTCGTCCAATGCCAGCATGGCGCGCAGGTGCTTTTCGAGCTGGTCGCGTCCTTCGCGATTGTTTTCGCCTGGATATCGGTTCTGCTCCCAATCTTGCTTGATCCAGGAAACGATCAAAGCGTCATCGACCTTCGGTGCCTTGCCGCCAAGCATCAGATAGATTTTCAACGGTTCGTAGAGCGCGACGGGATCGGCCATCTTGGCCTGGATCGTCCGCTCGGCCTGGATCAGCAGGCGCGATCGGAACATTCGTTCCAGCGCCTGCCGATAGGCCGTTTTGGACGCCGAAAGAAGTCTCTCACGCTGACTGAGGCCGAACGTCTCTTCGATCGGTGTCGGCAGGTCACCGGTTTCGAACCCGGCCGGCAGATCGCGTAACTGGTCGAGCGGGCCGATGACGTTTTCAAGGTCGACATCGGTAACCGTGGCCGTCTTGAGCAATGGGGCCGCCGTCTCGCGATACTGGCCCATGGCAAGAGTTGTGGAGGCTATCAGCGATCGGTTGGCCGCAAAGCTCAGGGCGAGCGTACCCAGTGCGGCGGCAGCGATCAGCGTCATTGCGCCGAGGCCGCAAAGTCTGGCGATCGCCGCACGCCTTGCAGCCGATTTGTCATACGAAACCCATCCGGATTCGGCAAAAATGACGTCCGTCAGCAGATCATGCAAAAAGAAGCTTTTGCCAGTTCCGGAAAAGTGCGGGCGGGAATTGCCGCCGAAATTGCGGCTGATCGCGCCCAGCACCTGATCGATAGGCGTTCCCTCTTGCGTGCCTGACGAAAAATACAGTCCACGCAGGCTGACATTCACCTGGCTTCGGGTCGGATCGAACAGGCTAGCGACAAAATTGGTAATTCGACTCCTCAGCGCGCCGAACTGTGCGGGAAAACCGAAGATGGAGATGCGCGTGACCGGATCAGCCTCTTCTTGGAGGCGGTCGGCCATCTCGTCCACCAGTCGTTTTGCCAGCGCATCGAATTCGGCAGGGGCCCCGGCGGCCATGTTCCTGTCGCGCTCCGCGGTCTGGAATGTCGCGCCCCATACCTTGCGCCTGCGCGACTCGTCGAAACCGCCGAAGTAATCCATGAATCCGGAGACAAGATCGGTCTTGGTGAAAAGCAGATAGACTGGAAACTGGATTTTCAGCGTCTCGTGGATTTCCCTCAGCCGGCTGCGTATCTCGGTGACGTGGGCATCAAGCTGCTGATCGTCGAAGCTCATCAGATCGGCAAGGCTGATGGCCAGGATAACGCCGTTTATCGGTTGTCTGGTGCGGTATCTCTTGAGCAGCGACAGGAATGCGAGCCAGCTCTTCTTGTCGCTCTCGGCATTAGAGTCCTGCGTCGTGTAGCGTCCTGCGGTGTCGATCAGCACGGCCTGGTCGGTGAACCACCAGTCGCAGGCACGTGTTCCGCCAATGCCAGCCACCGGTTGGGCGTCCCCCGAACCGGCAAGCGGAAAATTCAGACCCGAATTGACCAGTGCCGTTGTCTTGCCGGCACCCGGCGGGCCTATGACGACGTACCAGGGGATCTCGTAGAGGAAGTTGCGCTTGCCGCTCGACCGTTTGAGCGCCGCCACGGCCTCATTCATGCGGGCTTCGAGCACCCGCGCATCATTATCATCACGGTCGTCATTGTGCGCAATGACGGTTTCGAGCGCTTTTTGCGCCTTCCTCGCCTGCCAGAAACGCAGCCCGTAAAAAAGCGCCAGCGTCGCCACGATTACACCAATGATCGTCGCGCGTAGCCAGGCAGGTCCGAGCGGCCGGCTATCGGCGAACCGGATTGAGGGGCCGGCAAACCACACCGCCGCCGCGAAGCCGCCCAGCGCGGTCACGCTGAATATCCGCAGCAGCCAACGCGTCATGGGTGCTTCCAACGGGCCGTCACAATGTTTCCTCCCTGGGGATCATCACATCGACACGGCGGTTCTTGGCGCGGCCTTCCGGCGTCGCATTGTCGGCGACCGGTTCGTCCTCGCCCTTGCCATCGACCGTCAGTCGCGAGGGATCGCTGAATTTCGCTGCCATCAACGCTTGCACGGCCTTCGCCCGGGCGACGGAAAGGTCGAAGTTGGATTTGAAGGCGCTCGACTTTCGCGGTTTGACATTATCCGTGTGGCCGACGATCCGGATTGGTCCAGGCTCGTGCTCCAGAGCCGCGGCGATGTCGGTGGCAATGGGCTGGAATTCCGGCTTCGTCTCGGCCCTGCCGGACTGGAACAGCAGCAGATTGTTGATTTCCACCACGATGAAGTCGCCTTTCGTGCCGATGGTCAGCCCGCCGCCTTCGACGTCCTTGGCCAGCGCCGCACGAATACGGTCGATCTGCACGGTGGCCGTGGGTGGGGTGACTTTCGCCGGCTCGGCCAATGGCGCCACGCTGGCGCGCTCGATGGCAACTGACGTCGATGGGTTGAGTGCCAGCAATTCACCCGCGGCGGCGTCGCCTTCATTGGTGATAAAGACCCGCAATGCGAAGAACGCCGCTGTCAGCAGCACCGACGCCGCCGCCGCGACGACCCAAAGTGGCAGGCGGGCCGATGACTGTGCCATCGTCGCCGCCAGGCCCTGCCAGTGCGGCGAGATGTCTTCACCCGCATGCGCTCTGAAGTAGCGAAGCGTCTCGTAGACGTCGCGTCGAACGCGCTCGAGATTGTTGTCTTCGCGCTTCACGCCTCGATACTGGCCCTCGAAACCCAGCGACAGGCAGGCATGCATCAGTTCGAGCAGATCGTAGTGCGTCTCGGGATTGGCCAGTATCTTGTTCAATGCTTCGTAGAAACCTGCGCCGGTGCGCTCGGTGTGGAAGAACTGCCCCAGCATGCTGTGTTGCGCCCAGTCGTCACTCCTGGGCCAGGGCAGGTTGCCGATGAGATCGTCGACGGTTTCGCAGAGGGCGAATTTCGCAATCCGCGCATCCTCTTCGGCAACGCCTGACTTCTCCACTGTCCGGTCGAATTTTTCAATCGCCTCGGTGACATGCTCCGCCAGTGGCTCCGCCTGTCTTTCGACCGGCATGAGCCTGAGCTGCCCGAGCAGCATCAGCAAAGGTGCCGCCGCGGCGAGAATAGGGTTTGCCGCGGTGTATTTGACGATGTCGGCGGCGCCGAGCAGCATCGCCTGCTCGATGGCTGGCTTTGGCGCGGCGGCGGAAGAGCTGGTGCCTGCCGCGGTACCCAAGGCTGGACCTTGATAGATGACGGTTCCGGATGCCCAGCCCGGCGGCCGCACGACACCAGGATCGAACACGGTTGAATCCTTGGCCCTAGAGGGTTGGTCTCCGTCCGCGACGGGTTGCTCAGGAGCTGGCGGCGATTTTTGCGTGCGCCGCGGATTTGCGCGAATGACGGTTTTGCCCGCCGGGCCGAAGGGGTCGTCCTTCGAACTCATCGCCGATCGTCCGTGCAGACGGGGTACCCGCGATTGGGCAAGACAGGCGCAAGACGGTTTCTGGTCAGGTAAAGGAAAGGCAGCCCCGGCCGGCCGTGGCCGTGTTCGGAAGGTTGGCAAAAGAAATTCCAGGAAAAGTGTGAAACGGTTTTCCGGCCGAAATTGCGACAAAACAAAGAGATAGAGCGGTTCGCCGTTTCCGTGAAACGGTGAACCGCTCTAGAGAACGCTATCCCGCCGTAGCATGACATTTGCCGCAGACCCCCAGGTCAATGAGTCTTACCCGCTTGGCGAACTGTCGCATGCGATCGTAATCTCAGAAATTGTCGATTGGAACCGGATGCTGGGCTTCGGATAGACTTTTCTTCGCGACTGCCGTGCCACGCGTTTCCTGGGATCGCCTATTTTTGCTTGTCGGCTTTGGCGTAGGCCTCGCTGAAATAGGCCAGGAAGATGTCCAGCATGCCGTTTTCATGTGCCTCCTCCATGGTCCGCCATGTCGCGACATAGGCGTCCCAAGCCTGGCTCTTCTTGGATGTAAACGACGTAGGCGGGAGTTTCCTGCCGATCGCCTCGGGTGACAGATCGTCAAGCAGCCGGGAGAGCGCGGCTTGCATGGCGGCATAGGTAGCGAATTCGTGCGTCTTGAGATCGCGGAATGCATCTTCGATACTGCGCCTGGCATCAAGATAGCCGGCCCTGCGACGGGCGAACATGATTTCGAGGATGTCGTCGGTTCCTGGAACGAACTTCAGCGGATTGTTGTCGGCGGCGCTGATCATCGTTCGTTGCGTGCTCTTGGCCAGCATTTTCGCGGCCGCGCGTGCTTTCAGCAGCAACGTTAGTTCCTCGACCACCGCCCGCAGGACCGCGCCAATTTCGGCGGCAACTTCATGCGGGTCGCGCAATTGAAGCAATTCCGGCGAAATGCCGGCTCCGATCGCGATCTCCCGCAGCATCTCGTTTCCGATCAAGGGCAGGGGGGTGGGGGGCGACGAGAATGTCGGCGCTGGAATGTGTTGGCCGGACCGTTGCTGTGCAGGATCGAAGAAAGGCCCCTCGCCGAATTCCAGCGATCGGCTTGTCGCGACCGGCATGTCCCGCTGCGTCTGACCATGGCTGGGGTAGCCTGCCGTGGCGCGCTCCTCGTCGATCGACACCAAGACGACATAGCGACCGATCAGCATCCGGTCGCCATCGCCCAGCCGATGCGGGTTGGTCATGCGCTGGCTCGATCCATTGATAAAGGTGCCGTTGCGCGAGATATCGTGCAGCCAGAATGCGCCGGCCTCGTATCGAACCTCGCAGTGCCGGCCCGAGATGAACTTGTCGGGGTCCGACAAGCTCCAGTCACAACCATCGCGTCCGATTTCGAAGCCGCGATCACGCGCCGCGTAGCTGGTCGAGGCACCAGCGGGCAAGGCGTCGACATTGTTGATTTGCAGACTGATGTACATCCAAGATCGCCGTCGATCGTTGATCGATACTCCACCATTCTAGCAGCTTGCAGGTAAAACAGGACAGCAGCGTTTCAAGCCTATGAATCGGCTGGTTAATGCATGTCGCCCAAAGTGACCTCGGTTTTGGGAGAACGACATGCATGAAACAAAGATCCTAAGCGCAGCGCATGAATCCGATCAAACGCGACACGCTTTAGGTTTCTGTCGCCGCCTGTCCTCTTTGGCCGGCGGGAAAACATGTGGTAGGCTCAACATGGCCTGGCGTGGCGGATTTAAGAAGTTCCTGAACGTGATGTCGTTAGTATAGCGGGAACTTCAAATCCATCACATTGGCGGCCGCGTCCAGGAGGGGCTCGACCCATGCCAAATGAACGTGCCACCGTTGTGAAGACACCGGTTGGCTCCGAGCTGTTGACCTTCACGCATCTTGTCGGACGCGATGAGATCAGCCGTTGTTTTGCCTACACGGTCGGGTTCGTGAGCACCGATGCCGATATCGATCCGTTGAAGATGCTGGGCGGGCCGCTCTCGATCGAAGGTGAATCCGACCCGAAACGCTGGTTCAGCGGCATCGTCTCCGAGTTCCGGCTCACCCGGCTGGAAGATCGGCTGGCCTACTATGAGGCGGTCATCAGGCCGTGGCTCTGGTTTCTCGGCAACACCACCGATTGCCGTATTTTCCAGAACAAGAGCGTCGTCGATATCGTCAAGGACATCTTCAAGAAATACGGTATCGCGGAATTCGATCTGCGCTTGCAAGGGGCCTATCCCCCGCGCGAATATTGCGTGCAGTACGACGAAACCGATCTGGATTTCGTGCAGCGGCTGCTGGAGCATGAAGGCATCCTGTATTTCTTCGAGCATGATGACGGCAAGCACACGCTTGTCCTGGCCGATGCGATGAGTAAGCTGAAGCCTGCGCCGGGCTATGAGAAAGTGCTCTATAACTTTGAAGGTCAGGGTTCCCGGCGTGATGTCGAATACATCACCGAATGGATTCCAGGCAGTTCGGTGCGCCCAGGCGCCTATGCCCACACCGACTATGATTTCACGAAGCCGGGCGCCGACCTCATGGCCAAGTCGGCCCAGCCGTTCAGCCACAAGGAGGCTGCGGGCGAGAACTACCGCCAGCCCGGCGCACATCTCGAAACGGGCCGGGGCGACAGCCTGGCCGCGATCCGGCGCGAGGAAATTCAGGCTGTGCACCAGCGCATCGCCGCTGTCGGCACCGTGCGCGGCCTCTATTCGGGCTGCACGTTCAAGCTGGATAGCTTTCCGCGCGAGGATCAGAACCAGGAGTATCTGGTGGTCAGCGCCGAATACCGGCTGTTCGATCCGGGCTACAGAGCCCATGCCGACGTCGAGAGCGAGAACTTCAAGGTGATCCTCGGCCTGGCGCCGACCGCCTTGCCCTATCGTCCACCTCGGATCACGCCACGGCCGATCATGCGCGGCCCCCAGACGGCGACGGTGGTCGGTCCATCCGGCGAGGAAATATTCACCGACAAATACGCGCGGGTGAAGGTGCAGTTCCATTGGGACCGTCTGGGCAAGAAGGACCAGAACAGCTCCTGCTTCGTGCGGGTCTCGCAGACCTGGGCCGGCAGCGGCTGGGGTTTCATCCAGATCCCGCGCATCGGCCAGGAGGTGATCGTCGACTTCATTGAAGGCGACCCGGACCTGCCGATCATCACCGGCCGGGTCTACAACGCCTCGCAGATGCCGCCCTACGGCCTGCCGGGCAGCGCCACCCAATCGGGCTGGAAGTCGGACTCCTCCAAAGGCGGTGGCGGCTACAACGAGCTGATGTTCGAGGACAAGGCCGGCTCCGAACTGGTCAACTTCCAGGCGCAGAAGGACCACCACCTTCTGATCAAGCATGACCGCACCAAGCTGGTCCAGCACGACCAATCCGACCGCATCGACCACGACGCCAAGCACTCCGTCGGCCACAACCTGGACGAGGACGTCGGCAACAACAAGACGGTCAAGGTCGGCGTCGACCAGACGACGAACATAGGCTCGAACGACACCGAGACGGTGGGCGCCAATCGCTCGTTGACGGTCATGGCCAACGAGACCATCCATGTCGTGTCGAATTCGACGGAGAATATAGACGCCAATCATTCGCAGACGGTAGGGATTGTCCAGACTGTTACCGTGGGCGCCGCTCGCGTTGATTCCGTCGGTGCCGCCGAGACCCGCACAGTTGGCGGTCCGCAGACAAATACGATCGGCGCAACGCGCAGCGTGAGCGTCGGTTCGAGCCAGAGCCATAGCGTCGGGACGTCCGATAGTTGGGAGATCGGTGCCGCCCAAAATGTTCAGATAGGGGCGGATCAGAACATCAAGGTCGGCGCCGCCCAAAACTTTGAAATCGGCGCGGCCCGCAGCGGCAAGATCGGTGCTGATGACTCTACGGAAGTCGGTGGCGGACGAGCACTCAAAATCGCAAAGAAGAGCGAGGTAGACATCGGCGAAGATGGCGTCATCAACGTCGGCAAGAAGCTGCTGGTCAATGCCAAGGATGAGCTTTCACTTATCTGCGGAGACGCGTCAATCACCTTGAAGAAAGATGGCACCATCGCGATCGTCGGCAAGGACATCACAATCAAAGGCAGCGGCGACATCACGGTGAAGGCGTCGGGCGATGTCAAAGTCAAGGGAAGTAACATCCACAACAATTGAGGGGTTGATGATGAGGGTGATTGATCGCATTGACGGTGTCGTCATCGGACTGCTCATCGGCTTCGCTGACGGCGCGCCGCTGGTTGTGTTTGTCGGCAATCCTCGCCAGACCGCGATCCCAGCGCGCAGCCTTGCCGAACTGGACGCCGCCGCCGTCGGCTCGGAAGTGGCCTTGCTTTTCGAGGGCGGCGACCCCCAGCGGCCGCTCGTCGTCGGCCGCATTGTCGAACCTGTGCGCAAGAACAAGGATCCACAGATCATCCGGGACGGCAAACGGGTATCCATAACTGGCAATCAGCGCATAGAATTGCGCTGCGGCCTGGCGTCGATCATCCTGGAAAAGGATGGGCATATCACCATTCGCGGCACCCAGTTGACCAGCCAGGCGAGTGGGACCAACCGTATTCGCGGCGGGGCCGTGCATCTCAACTGAGGCATTGCCGATGCATCGCGTCGCGACGATCGCTGCCATAGTGGATCAGCACGCCGGAGATGCGGCTTTCCTCTGGCATCGCCGTTGTCGGGAAATCGACGGGCCAATCCTCGATGAGACGGACATCGGCCGCATCGACCAGCGTCTCGAAGCCAATCTCGAAGGGCTCATGGCTGCCGGCAAGGCCGGCTGGGAAGCGGCACAGGCGCATTTCGCCGATTATCCAGAACCTGGCGAGCTTTTCGTCCTCGGCGCGCTCTCGCTGCGTTGGGGCGACGCCGAGGCTGTGGCATCGGCGATCGAGGCCGTCGCCGGCCTGGGCGAGGTTGGCGTGTCAAGCCTGTCCGGCGCAATCGCGCGCGCACCGCGCGAAAATCTACGCCCGTTCGTAGCCGAATGGCTGGACACGCGCGACACGCTACTGCCTAGGCTCGGTCTCGCGGCGCTCTGGCATCATCGCGTTGATCCTGGCGCGCGCCTTGATGATCTGCTGGTCAACCGCGACGCCGGCGTACGCCGACGTGCGTATCGGCTCGCCGGCGGACTCAAACGGCGCGATCTTCTTCCGGCAGTCCTGGCTGGACTTGACGGCGACACGCCGAAGGAACGCCTGACGGCCGCCCTTGCGGCTTGCCTTCTTGGCGAAGCGCGCTCGGCTCACCCGGTACTCGACCGGATCGTTCTGGCAGAGCCGAGCCTCGCGCCCGCGGCGATCGAGATGCGCCTTCTGACGACGCCGCTGAAGACCGGCAGGGGCTGGTTGCAGGACCGCCTGAAGCAGCCTGCCTTGCGCGCCATCGCGACAGCGGCAATCAGCCTCTTTGGCGACCGGTCAGTCATGCCTTGGCTGATCGCCAAGATGCGTGAGCCAGAGCTTGTCTTCGCCGCCGGGCTGGCGCTGCGCGATCTTTTCGATGTGGATTTCAATGATACCGACCTGTTCACGATAGACCCGGCCGTGCTCGGCAAGGAATTTGAATCCCTGACGGACGGCCCGCTTCCGGTCGCGGATCGCGTGGCGGCATGGTGGGACGAGGCGCGCGGTGGGCGCAATCACGAGCCATTCCATTCGATGCGCAGGCTTCGGCTGGATGCGTTGCGCGCAGCACTCGCCGAGCCGGACGCGCCTCTGGCCGATTGGCGCAGGACGCGCCGCTTCCCGGCCTGGATGTGAGTTCAGCCGCGGTTCATCCGGGTCAGCACCGCGGCGGCGCGTAGTCCCCCTTCGGAGGCCACCTCACAGATGGCGGTCGGCCCCGGCGCATAGTCGTTCAAGAAGCTGTCGGCCGCGAGCACCAGAGCCAGCGCTCCGCCGGCAGCCCCGATATCGCCGACGGTCATTGCGTGATAGGCGGTAGGCAGAATCTCGCGGCGGGTACGGTAGAAACGAGGATGGGCGATCATCATTTCCCAGCCGCTGTAGCGTTCGCCATTGCCATTGCTGACGATGAAGTTGATGTCGGGTTCGGACCGACTTGAGCCGATCACCGCGTCGCGCAAGGCGCCAAGCATTGCCCGCCCCTGGCTAAAGCGATCCGATAGAACGCTGTCGCCTTCCTGCGCCGTGCCAACCCCAAGGATGGCAGCCTGTATGGCAGCCTTTCCCTTCGGCTCTAGTGTCAGTCGGACAAAAGTCGCGGCTTCGCCAGGCACCAAGCCTTGCGGGTTATCCGGACCCTTGAGGCGGCCAGTTTGGCTGAGACGGGAAAGATCGGCGTCGTTGATCAGACTGTCGACGCCGCCAAGCAGAACCTGTCCGACGTCTTGCCGTTCCAACAATTCCACAGCTTGATCGAGAAGACTTAAGGTGGCGGCCGCGCCGCCATCGATCGCACGTGAGGCGGAATGGAAGCGATTGCCGGTCGCCCCGATCATGGCCGCAAGAAAGCCGGAGACGGGAATGTCGGCATATGCTGGGTGATCGCGAAAACTCTCCGGAGGAGTAAGAAGGATGGCCGTCGCCTCTGAGCCGACCGTGCCGGTCCGTAGCGCCTCGCCTATGGCACGGGAGGCCATGTTTATCAGCCATGCTGCGTGAGTCTTTCGCAATTCATGATGCGCCGGTATGCGTGAAACCACCTGGCTCAAACCAAGATTGAAAAAGCCCTGGACTTCGACCGCGCTCAGATTTGCACGGATGGCGGCCAGGGTTTGGCGGGAATCGAGTCCAGCCGCCGTGACCGCACCGCATCCGGCGATATACAAGGGGCGCTTCATGCCGACCAGGCTTGGGGCTGCGGTGGCGCCCCTTTGCCAGGATGGACATAAGCCTTGCGCCTGCGCACAGCAAGAATGTAGCCGGGCGTCACATGACCGAAGGCGATCTGCAACAGCGGCTTGGCACTACGGCGTGTAACGATGGCAAGCCGTGCCTTGAGCGTCACCCTGGAAAGGTTGGGCTCGATCAGTACCGTATCTGGTCGAAAGACTCTCTCTTCCACCCGGTCTGCATATATGAGCTTGATCGGTGCCACGACCTTTGGAATACGAAAATCCCAGCGCCCGCTTGGCGTCATTCCAACGATCGCGACATTTTCTCCACCACTGATTTCGGGCAAATGCTGGTCCGACGGCGTACAAAGATTGTAGCGGACATCGTAATCCTTGGGCGGCAAGGGCCACTGCGAGGCGAGCCATGCTTCGTCATAGGTCCCCGCCAGAGGCAGACGGGGCAACCAGGAGCGGCCGAGCGGACCAAACCCCGCCGGCCGTGGCCGATCCGAAGGGCTTGTGAATGGTTCATCGGGATACGTGATGTTGGGGGCTTGCGTTCGGACCTCGGGATCGGCAGAGGCGGCATGTCGATAGCCCACTCCCAATGGATTGCGCCGGTCCATCGGACCGTTCGGAATTGTCCCGCCATAGGCACGCTCATAGACGATAGGCATGCTGTTGAATGGTCGGGGCTGGGAGTAACTGCCGGCATCATAAATCCGATCGCCAACGACATTAAGCACTTTTCGCAAACCGGCGAACATGAACCCGGCCTGCATCTCGCGGACCGGCTTTCCATTCGGCGCATGCGCGGTGCCAATAATGATAATTTCCGCCGCTGGCTTGACCGGAACGATATCGGCCTCATAGCGGGTTGAGGACGATGCCGGGTCTCCGAACCAGGTGTCGCAGAGCGCGACAGGAAGTTGTTCTTCAGCAGCAATAAGTTGGCCATTGTCCGACGGGGAAAAGCTTGCCGAGAAGATGGCGACGAGAACTTCTTGACCGTTCAGGTCGACCTGAACGTTCGTGGCGGCTTCAAAAGGTGTTCGGTTTTCGAGCCAAACGTTGAACGCCATTGGTCAGCACCAGTTTCCCTTCGCGTCGAGACCGATCGGCCAATAGGGCATACACGTGACGAGACAAACGAAATCGCTGCGCTCTGCTTCCACGAGCCATCCTAACAGGAGTACCTGAGGCGGCACCTTGTCGCCTTCGGCCAAGGACGCGTTTAGCGCCACGCACCGAAGCCAGAATTCACGGATCAGCGCAACGAACTGAGGATCGGATGCCGGGCCGGCAACACGGCGCAAAAAGGCCATCCGCACCGCGCTGTCCCGTTCCTGGCTGTTTTCACGCGCCTGTGCATCGATCAGGCCCGACCACCATTCTGCGGCAATTGGATAGACTATGCTCAGGCCCTCAAGATATTCGCTGAAGAGTTGCCGATGGTCTGAGCCTGCTTCGGCCAAAGGTTTGGCCGCGCCCTGCCGGAGCAGGGTGTCGACGTCGGTCGGCGAACAATAGAGCCTGGATAGGCCCTTCTCCACGTTGTGAATCGTTTCCAGGGCCATTTTAGACGATTTCTCCATCCTTCATTCCCATTGGAATGAACTGCATGGTTCGCATCACACGGTGGAGGTCTTGGTGCTCACTGGCAAGATCGTTGAGGAGAAGGTCAATCGGAGGCACGTTTTCACGCGACGCCGGTTCTGTATCGACTCCCCATTCTTCCACGACCGGTTTCTCTTCATATCGTCTGCCAGCTTCCTCCAATTCCAGATTGCGGGCCTCGGCAGCCAGGAAATATCTCCTGAAGATCTCGATCAGGCGTGGATGCCCCCCCATTCCCGACGGCCAACGCAGATCGAAGTCCACAACAAGCTTGTCGGGATAACTCTTTTCCGTGTTCTCCTTCAGGCTTTTCGTCCACCACTTTTTAATCCTCGGAATCTCTTTCTTCAGCTCGCTGATGTAGGAGGCTTGAATGGCTTGAAGCGTTTCGTCCATCGTCTTTCCTCACATCATCTTGGCCAGCGTTCGTGCATGTTCGGCAATTATGCCGTTCGTGTTACCGCCCTGCGAACAAGCGCATTTCCGGCAATGCGGTTTCACACATTCGGGCTTGGCGAAATGCTTCTTGAACCCGGAAGGGTCGGCGGGCGGCGGTTCAGGCAGATGACACGCGCCATTTTCCCATGCGGTCTTCATTGGCGGTTGGTGATCGGGCGTCATGGCCGCTTTGTCACGATTTGCGAACTTGCCGCGTCCGGCCGTCTTGTAGTCGTCCTCGGACGGCAGCCATTTCCCGCCGCATTCCCAGCAATCCTCGCCGTGAACTTCGTCATCCTGTTCGGAGGTGATATCGGGCGCATGCTCGGAGCGCTTGTAGGGCGGGCATTTCTTACCCTTGGCGTCCGCCGGGATAGCTGCGAGAAGCGAGACCAAAGCCGCGCCGTCGAGCCCATTGCAGGGGTCGCTCGCCTCGTTCTGACCCACCATATCGCCGTGGCGGCAAACCCCTTTGCCCTCCACCTTGACGGTGAAAGACCAAAGCATGAAAGCGGCCTTGCCCTTGATCTTGTGCGTGATCACACCTGCGCCAAGGCCGGGCGTCGCAGGCTCGTTGCCGGTGCTCATCGAGACTTCCGAGGCGTTCTCCAACGCGGTCGGGTTTCCATCCGCCTTGAACGATTTGCTTCCTTTGATCAGGTCGGATGCCGACATCATGTTGACATACGGAACCGGAACCGGTCCGGCGGGCGGCGGCGGCGGCGACAGGCAAACGTCACCGGGCGCTATACCCTTGCCACCGCTTCCCTTGTGGAACAGTCCCATTTTCTCGGCAAAGACGGTAATCGCCATGTCTAGAATATCTCCGTCTGCATCGGTGCCGCGCGCATTGCCGGCAACGCATTGGCCGCCAGGTCATGAATGTCTCGGAACCTGAATTCCTTCACTTCCCAGTCATCGCTCCAAAAGACCAAGTCGACCTCCAACGGACTCGCAACCGGCGCTGCTATAGCAGCCAGCTTTCCTTCGATGGCCGCCGCCAGCCACCCCTGGTCGATTGCGGCACGGGCGATTTCATGAATCTCGTCGAACCATGGGGCGGCCATGTCCGGTACCGGCCCTATCGCCACGATCGCGAACGGATATCTTCGCCCGACGCGATCCTCGCTCATGCGCCAGACGCCTGCGCAAGACTGTTCACAGAAAATCGCCGCGGGCACGGTGAAGCGCCATACTCGTGAATCGAGTTCCCCTTCATCAGGCCGCGCCAGCAATTCCATCGACATCCAGCGGTCCCAGCGGTCGATAAAGGTGCGCGGCAGGTTCCAGGCGACGAAATCTCCGGTCGCCGGGATCTTGCCGAAGAAGCCGGTTGTCATATCTGCGGCGGACATGAGAATTTCTTGAACATTTGCAGGTTGTAGGGGTTTTCGACGCTTGCCGCCTTGAGCTCGAAATCGGCCCACATTCCCTTCGTGCCCAGGCGTAGGCTGTAGACATCAGTCAGCGAAGTTCCTGCGAAACGGCCGCTACGCAGCATCCTCAGCCAGGCCCAGCTGCCGGTCTCGTTGAGGAGGATTTCGGGCGATCCGTCGATCGGCTGGAAGGCGAGTGAGATGACCCCGGTGCCGTCCTTGCCGGGCCAGGTCATCGGTTGCGGCCGCGTCGCGTTGTTGTAGTAGACGAGGCTCTGGCCATCGAGATTGAGCGTGACGCGCGTCACGTTGGGAGATAGATCCTTTGGTTCGAGCGTGAAGCTCATCACCGGTCCGGTCCCACCGGGAAACAGATCGTCGCGGATGTGCCTGGCCTGCTCGAACGCCGCCAGCGCCGAAGCATCGAGGCCGAAATCGGCGCGCCATTTCCATGGTTGGCTGGTCATGTCGACATAGTTGATCAGGTGGTCGTTAATGAAACCGTCGATCAGCCCGGCCGGTCCGAACAGGCGGGCGAAATCACGGACGTTGACGTCCACCGCACTATCGGGGCTGAAGGGGTAGCGGTCGGTCAGCGCCGCCTGGCAGAAGGGCAGGATGTCGGCGCGCCAGATGGCGTTCAGTTCCGAGGTGACCGCCTTTTGTGTCAACCCGCTGGTGTCGCCGGCGACACCGCCGAGCCAGTCGTCAATCGGATCGGGCAGGATCTGCGCTTGCCTGGCGACCGCCCCCGTCAGCTCGGCGAGGCCGCCCTGCTTCTTGATGGCGTCCTGGGGGTCGGGATTGGCCGTGACCGTCTGCAGCACGTTGGACAGCGCCGTCAGAGCCACCACTGCGGCGTCGAGTGCCGGGGGCTGGCCGTCGACCTCGGCGATTGCACCCTTGAGTGGCTTGAAGTGCTCGGCCACCAGATTGCCGGTAAGATCTACTTCGTCGGCTGAGCCCGCACGTGGAAGCAGCTTTGCTCCCGTTTTCACGATCTTGCCAAGCTTGCCGAGTTTGCCGAGCAGTTTCGAGCCGCCCTTGGCCGCAGCCTTGTCGTCGGCCGGCGCTTCATCGGACCGGGTAAGGTCGGTCTCCTGAACGACTGCGGTGAGCAGGCGTTTCAATGCTGAATCGGCGCTGGAGAGATCCTTCAGATTCTCACTGGCGACATTGAGATCGGTCAACGGCGCCAGCCTCATATCGCGCAGGAAGCTGTCCCACTGCGCGATATAGTCGTCGTAATAGAGCTTCAGGATGTCCTCCGACAGTGCCGATACGGAGGTTTCGGAGTTCTCGGAGCAGCCGCCAGCGAAGACTGCCCGATCCAGGGCCGCCTGAGCTGCCACATCCTCGACCCGGTCTAGAACGGCGTCATGGAAGCCGGCGTAGGTGAACGCCCCCGAAACGCCGACGCGAAGCGTCTTGGCGGAGCGACGCGCGAACACCTTGCCACCGTTGGGCCCGGCGAAATTCGCCGGGATCCACTCCTTGAGCCCGGCCACTGCCGGATCGGCCAGCAACTGCTTGTAGGCGCGTGCCGGCAACGAAATCGTGCACACGGTTTTCAGCGCTTCGGCAACCAGGGCCTGGTCGGGCGCGACATAGCTTTCGTCGACCGTCATCCGGCGGATGCCGGCAAGCTGATGCTCTTCGGCATCGGCGGTCGGAAATGGTGCCGCGGCGGCGAATTCGGGTAGGCTGTTCACCCACCAGTTCTGGGCGAAATCCGGGTCCATCTGCGACAGACCCGTCATCATGCGATAGGTCTTCAGTGCGCCCAGCATAAAATCCGGGTCGCGGATCTGCCGCCACATAGTTGCCTCGAGCAGTGCGACCATGCGTGGCTCGAGGATGTTGCGCAGCGCGTGGTCGTAGGTGTCGGTCTGTGCCCGCGTCAGTTCCGCCGAGGCCGATGGCCCCAGCAGGTCCTGGGCGGCGCCCGGCGGTGCCGTCCGGGCATTCGCAACCGCGTCCATCGCATCGAGCGCGCCGTCCATGGCGGGCTGCTCCACCGATGCCGGGGTTGCGGCGGCGGAGGTCAGCGGCATTTGCAGCGCTTCGAACTGGCCCGCCTGAGCCGAGATGGCATTGCGATTGTCGTAATAGGACCAGGTGAACACCGCACCGGCCAACAGGGCCGCTGCCGCACATCCAGCCGCCGCACCCCGCCAGATCCAGGCGCGGCGGCGTTGCGCCAGCGGGTCGAACGTACCGAGGCCCGCTTCTTTGAAGATGACTTCGGTGAGCAGGTTTTTCAGGAAGAAGCTGCGTTTCTCGACCCTTTGCGCGGGCAGGGCCCGCCGTGGGGGAAGGCCGAAGGAAGAAGACAGCGCCGCTGTCAGCCGGTCGATGGGCGCTCCTTCCTGCGTCGCCGATGTCAGATAGAGCCCGCGCAGCCAGGCGACCTCTTCATACCGGCTTTCGCCGAACATCGCCTCGATCAGCACCTGGATCGGTTCGGACAGGCTGGACAGCTGGGCGGGAAACCTGAAGATCTCGGCACGGGCGGCGAGTTTTTCCTCATCCTCCAGGCGCGGCACCAGCCGCCGCTCGAGTTCCGTCGCCAGCGTCGAAATTTCCCGTTCGACGGTCTTGGCATCGACACGGGCTTCCAGCGCGAAGGTCGTTCCCCACACCTGTTCGCGCGAGGCGGTGGACAGGCCGCCGAAGAAAGCCTCGAAACCCTTGATCAGATCGGCCTTGGTCAGCATCAGATAGACTGGAAGGCGGATTTGGAGCCGGTCGTTGAGTTCGGCCAACCGGCGGCGGATCTTGCGGCCGTGCGCCTTGATGGCTTCATCGCCCTCCGAAAGCACGTCGATCGAAAGCGCGACGATCACGCCGTTAAGCGCGCGGCGGCCCCGGTGCTTCTTCAAAAGGTCGAGGAAGCCCAGCCATTCCGCAGCGTCCACATCCGGCTGGCTCTCCTGCTGGACATAGCGGCCGGCGGTGTCGATCAGAACAGCGTGTTCGGAAAAGAACCAGTCGCAGTTGCGCGTGCCGCCGACCCCCTGCAGGTCGTCGGTGAGGTCGATCGGAAAGTTCAGTCCGGACTGCCGCAAGGCCGTGGTCTTGCCGGTGGCCGGCGGCCCGACGATCACATACCATGGCATTTCGCGTAGAAACTTTCGTCCGCCCAGCTTGCGGCGCTTCAGTTCGGCCATCACCTCGGCGAATTTGGCACCGACGGCCGCGACATTCTCTTCGCCGGGGCTGAGCGGCTTTTCCACCACGGGCGCGGCAATCTCGGCGACGAACATGCGGTTGGCGCGGATCGCCCGGCGCTGGGCGACGATCAGCCAGATCAGCCATAAGATGACCAGCAGCGCGATGATGACGATCCGCACGTTGTCAGAGGCGAACGGTTCGTAGGGACCGACCCTGACGATCGGACCGAACACCCAGATGACCAGGGAAAGCAGCGTGAGGCCGATCAGCGTCCACAGCCAGCGCGATGTCAGGACCGCCCAGAGGAAGCGCAGGATGAACATCTCACAACCTCTTTTCGACGAGCACCTCGACGCGGCGGTTCAACGCCCGCCCCTCGCGCGTGCTGTCGGTGGCCACTGGATCGGTGGCCGCGCGGCCCTCGGAATGGACGCGGTCCCGTGGCACTCCGTTCTGGACCAGCATATCGGCGATCGTCTGGGCGCGAGCCTCGGACAGCCGCTGGTTGGTCGACAGCGGATTGGTCTTTTGCAGGGGAACGCTGTCGGTATGACCGACCACGGTGATGTTTCCGATCAGCTCCTGATTGGCGAGGATCACCTTGGCGATCGACCCGATCAGGGGCTCGAAGCCTTCGGTCAGTTGCGGCCGCGACGACTGGAACAGTTCGGGGTTGGAGGCCTGGATGATCACCTTGGCCAGCGAAACGCTCTCGGTGCCGCTGAGGGCAGATTTGAGATCGGCGGGCGCCCCAGCCTGAAATTCCGGCAACAGCGCAAAATCCACCTTCTCTGGCGGCGGGGCATCGACCTTGGGCGACGTGCGGGTGATGTCGCCGCGCGCGGGTGGCGGCAGCGCGCGAACAAGTGCGGAAAGCTCGACCGCCTGGCCGCTCAGTCCCATCGAGAGCCCGACATGGATTGCCGTGGCGACAACCGCCGCGCCGAGCGCCATAACCCAGATCGGAACGATGAAGCGCTGCGGCTCGTCGGATGCGATCACGCCTTTCCAGTTTGGCGACAGTGGAGCGCCTTCGGCGTCGGCATCGCGCAGGAAGCGTGCCGCCGCTACGCGAACGGCATTGAGCGAGCGGTCGCCCGACCGGCCTGGTACGCGATATTTGCCGCGGAAGCCAAGCGCCATGCAGTCATACTGCAGCTCCAGCAATTCGCGATCCCGGTTCGGATGGCGCTCAAGTTCGTCGAGACGCGTGAAGAACTGCGTGCCGGCATCGACATCGCCCCGCAGCATGACCACGAGCGGCTGCCGCGGCCAAGCGCTGGCACCGCCCCATGGCGTGTTCAGAGCCAGGTCGTCGAGCAAGGCAGCCACGACCCAGGCCGCCTGGTCCGCCCGCTCCATTGAGGACCCTCCCGACATTGCCGTGTCGCGTGCCCGAACCAGTTCTTCGAGCAATCGCGTGCGCAAAGCTTCCGGATTGTCCGGCGGCAGCGCACTCTCAAGCTCGGGAGCGAATTCGAGCAGCGGCGCGAATGCGTTGACGAGTGCGTTCGGATGGGTGCGGGACCGTTTCACCACGGCGCCGGGCAAGAGCGGCGCCATCGGCCGCGGCATCGGCGCGCCGGTCAATCGAATGCGAGTGCGTTCGCGATCCTCCGACAGTCCGAACGGATCATCGCGGCTCATGATCTCACCTGTTCACCGAGTAACAGTCCACCTGCGGCTCGCTTGGCAACACGCCCGAAACGCCGATGACGAAGCCGGGAGCATCGAGCAGCGACGCCCAGTGCTCACTTTTCTGGTCCAGCTCAAGGCATAAGCGATCGCCATCGTAGGGAATCTCGCGCGGCTGGGAATGAAGCGGTTTCAGCGGAATACCGGGCAAACGCGATTTCCACAGGCCCTCGAACTGGTCGGCCGACCCGACGGTCGCCTGATTGACGAATATCTTGCGCAGCGCGTCCTCCGACAGCTCCGAACCAACCCGGATGACGATCCGGCTGGCCACCAGCAGCTTCGGATTGTCGATGCGGATTTTCCAGACATTGGTCGAATGCCGCATGACCGGCAGCGCACGCGATTTCGGCTCGATGTAACGCAGGCTGAGGATGAGCGAGCGTAGCGCATCCGCCAGCGCCGAATAGGCGGGGCCTGGCGCCATGTGATCGTAGGCGGGCAATTCGCCCAACCGCCGTGCGCTCGATCCGTATGTCGCCATCGAACCGGCGAGCCCGGCAAGCTCCAGGTAAAGCTCGGCCGGATGGAAGACATCCTGCGCCAGCATGTGGGCCAGCCGCGGACGCGCCGCATTGGCGAGATTGAGCATCAGCAGATCTTCGACGCTACGCCCAGGCCCACCCATGACCATCTTGCCATGCGCCTCGGCGATCTGATCGAGGCCTGTCACGACCTCCAGAAGCAATTGCCGATACCAGGCGACCGCGCCGGTAACCAATGTCGGTGGCAGGAAGGTCTCGTCCAGGGAGACGCCACCGTCAGCTCGAACCCCCTTGAGGTCAGCTATAGGCAAGGCTGTATAGCCACCGACCGACTTGCCGGGCGCCAGCAGCAACGCTTGCGGACGGGCAATTTCGATTTCTTCAGGATCTGATCCGCCCTGGACAGCGTCACGCACCGAAACGATCCGTCCATGATATCGCGCTCCCGAGGGGGCGGCGTGCGCAGGATCGAAGCCGACACCGCCGGGAGGCTCCAGCGGCAAGGCGACCAGCACCGACCCGGCGCCCGTGTCCGGGGTGACCTGCAGGGGGCGCGGTGCGTCCATCATGTCTGGAATGGAAAAAGGTGTCCCATCCGGAAAGATGCCCCGTGCGGACAGAATCGAAATCTGGCCGGCCTCCAGCGATGCCTGGTCCAGCGTCAGCTGTTGAAAGCCGAACGTATGCAATTGCCCGGCCTGCAACGCGCCGCGCACCGTCGCCTCGAAGAAGCGATCCTGCTGCTGGAAATGCTGGGTCCGCAGGAAAAGCCCTTCGGACCATAGCACCCTGTTTGCATCGCTCATGCCGCTACTCTCTGCATTGAGCTCCCCTTGCCCTGGCCGCTAGGCGGAAATGCCGCCGCTGCCAAGCGTGACATTGATCGTGAATTTTGATCCAGGCGATACCGACTTGGTTGTCCGCCAGTTCCTGCCGCCAGGCTCGCGGATCAGTGCAACGAAGCCCAGCGCCGTCGCGTCCGGCTCGACGGTGATGGTTTTGGATGAGGATTTTCCCGGCCCGACGGAAATCTGATCGGATCCGATGAGATCGCCTGCCAGCGCCGTGCCGGCATCCCCCTGCAGCGCGAAATAGTCGGCGGAATTGAATTTGCCGGTGCTTTTCAGCCGCATCACGAGAACCGTCACCGGCCGGTCGCCGCCACCTGGCCCCGGGTTCATGCCGGCGCCGCCGGTCATGTTGACGGTGATGACCGATGGTTTTGGCGGACCACTCTGGCAAGCCGCAAGCAGCCCTGTCGCGCCAAGGGCAACGACAAACTCACGTCGATCGATCATGTCTCACTCCTCCTCATATGCATCTCGAAAATCAGCGCCGATTTCGCCAAGGAAGCTTTTTTCCGCGCTCTCTGCGATTTCACGATGGCGTTTCTGGTAAAGCTCCCACAGCTTGGCGCCCCGCCCGCCCGAGAGCAGGGTGCCGATCGCGGAATTCGATTTCAGCTCTTCCTCGATCGCTGCCGGGTCAAAACGGTCGATCATCCGCCGCAAGGCGGCCTGTATGCCTCGCCAGGCGCGCACGTGATGTTGCGCGAGATCGCGAACCGCATCGGCGATTGCCGCTTCGCCGGCGAGAAATCCGGGGCTGCGCTCAGCGATGAGCGTCACGATGGCGTCGTCGACCGTCGGCAGGAACTTGAGCGGATTGACTTCGGAGGCCCCGACCATGGTCTGGGCGACGCGCGCGTTTCCCTTTTCCTCGGCCCGCTTGCGCAGAAGCTGCATCAGGCCTTCCATCATCAGCCGGTATTCGCGACCAAACTTCTCCATTTCCGCGATGCTGTCGCGTCCGGGAAAATCGGCTTCCTCGACACCCATGCCGTGCAGGAACGCGGCGCGAAGCGCCATCTCCTCCGGCTGCGCCGCTGCTGGCGGGCGGGCGGCTTTGGAAGCAGCGCCCACACGTGGTGGAGGAGGGGCATCCGCCGGCTGCACCGGCAAATCCCAGGGATTGCCGGATTGGGATCGTTTGGCGATGCGCTCGCGCTGTCCGGTCGAACTGGCGCCGTTCGCCGAACTGGGCACCGCGGCTGGTCCGAAACCAAAATCATCATTGAAATCGGACGGCTTTCCAGGAGCGGCTTCGGCTCCGCGGCTTGAGGACGGCACCGGGTCGAGGCTGAATGGGTCCGCCTGGCTCGTCGCGCCGTCCGGCTCGCGATAAGGGGCGGGATTTTTCGACACGGGCGTTGAAACCGGATCGAGGCTGAACGGGTCATCGAAACCGGGCGAGTTGCGCTGGTCGGAGTTGGCACGTTCGAATGCGCCCGGAACCGGCTGCTCGAACGGGTTCGGCAGATCGGCCGGACGTGGCCGTCGCGGCTCTTCCTCGACCTTGGCGGAAAAGAAGTCATCGCGGCCGATGCTCACCGGCGCCCGGGACGCCGGCGGCGCGCGTTCAGGAACCGGCTGGCCGGCTGCGGGTGCTTGAGTGGCTGGCGTTTGCAGGTCGACATGGACGATGTAGTCGCCCAGTCTCAGCCGCATGCCGCTTTGGAGGCGCGTCGACTTACCGGCACCAAGCGGGCTGTCGGAGTCGTTTATGAACAATCCGCTGCTCGACGTGTCGGTGACGAAATATCCATCTCGTCCGCCAGAGATCTTGCAATGCGCTCGCGAAACGAACATGTCGGGATCGTTGATCTGCCAACCCGCGTCCGCGCTGCGGCCGATCACCAGCTCACCCTCGTCCAGCCGGGTCTGCCGTACCGCCTGGGTGCGTGGCCCTTGCTCCAGTGTCAGCAGCAGACTCATGCCGCGACCCCCGTCATTTCCGGCCGCCATCCGACGATTGTCCGCAGCCGCATGTCGTCAGCATCGCCCCTTTCAGCGGGTCGCGCAAGCCAGGCGGTCCGCCCGAGCTGAACCGATCCGACACGGGGCGGCGGCACAGCTTCACGCGCAAGCACGATGCGCAGGTCGACGTCGAGCGATTCCCCGACCATATCGCGAACGGCCTGCTTGAACAGTTTGAGCCGCTGGCCGCCAGGCAGGAACGCCTTGAACTCCTCGTACCCCAACGGGCCGACACGCAGTTCAATCCTGCTTTGGCGGCTGAAGACGCGCGGGCCGATCGTCGCCCCCTTGCCGAGCCCTGCAAAGGCCTTTGCAAGACGGGTCTGGAGGCCGGTTGGTACTGTTATCCAGGCGGCGATGAATTCCTTGATCTGTACCGGCACCTTGAACGCTTCGGCCAGGAACAGCGTCAGCCGTTCCGGGCCGTCGACCTGATTGGCGAGCGAAGCCGCCTGGCGAAGCTTCACCGTATCGAGATCGGGGTCCTGGGTGCCGGGAAGTCCGATCCCGGCCATGGCTTCAAGCATGGCGCGAACGCGCCCGCCGACCGCGCGTTCGACCTGTACGGCCGGATGCGCATCCGCCCACGCCCGATAGTAGAGGGCGATCATACGGTGCTGCAGAATGTTGACGAAGTCCACGAACGTCGTGTCGCTGGTCAGCTGCGCATCGGCGCCGGCGAACCAGCGTTGCGACAGGCGGTCGAGCACCCAGCGCGTCAGATGCAGCGGCATTGGACCCTCGGGTCCCAACAGACCGAGATTTGCCACCGTGACCCGGGCCGGCGCCCTTTCGCTGGCTTCGCGGAATTGAACCAGGTCCCGTGCGGAAAAGGCGAGGCGAACATGCTGGCCAAGCCGTGCCGGCTCACGGTCAGGGCGGCCGGAATGGCCGAACAGACCGCTCCGTTGTTCGAGACGGCGCAGCAGTTCGAAAAAGTCGAACGTCTCGGATAAAACTTCGGCCCGGTTCGGGCCGGATTTGTCTAGATCAGGTAGCGATTGCCGGGCGTCATCGGCCATAGCACATCCTCCTGCTTCTGCAGCAGCCGCGTGCGGGTTCGCACGAAGCCGTTTATCCCGGCGTGACGGGCAAACAGCCGCGCCAGCAAGGCCGAAAGCAGCAAGGTACTTTGGCCGGCCAGGACCGATTGATCAACATGCAACGTCACTTCGGTACCGCGTCCGAAGCACATCGGCCCATCGATTTGCAGACGTTCGAGGACTGGCTGCGAGTCGATACGCACGATCGAATGAACATTGCGGGCAAGGCTCGGATCGCCGCGATCGGCATAGAGGTCGAGCAGCGCATGCAGGGGGTCGATGCCGCGGCCTTCCTTGGCAAGACTGAGAAAGTTGAGCGCGAGCTGCGCCACCAGCCGCCAGGCGAGATCGTCGGCCCGCGATTCACCGTCGGCCCCAGCCGGCAGTGCCGCAGGGATAGCTGGCTGCGGCGGACGCAGCGCGCCAAGAAGCCTTACGGTTTCGACCGGGTCGCCGGCCTCTAGCGTCAAGGTCGGACTGTCATCGAGGATCGGCAGATCACGATTGGTGCAAAGGGCCATGACGTCGAGACGCTTCAGCGGCCGGCTCGCCGGGCTTGCGAGCGGCCGGGATACGGCCAGGAAAACGTCATCCCCGGTGTAGGACGTGCGGGTCAGGCCGTCGCGGCGCTCCTCTTCCGTCGCGCGGCGAGGGCGCCGCTCGGTTGAATAGACCCAGCCACTACCGCGGTTCTGACCCAGGCTGAAGAGTTCGGGGATTTCGGCGTCGTTGCCTTCCGTGTCGGCGTCCTCGACGCGGATGACCCGATAGATTTCGAAGTCACGCGCCCGCGTCCGGTCCGCATGCAACACCTGCCGCGTCTTGCGCTCATCGACTTCGACGACGTTGCACTCGCGTTCGAACAGATTGATGATCGGCGTCGCGAAAAGTTCGAAGTCCGCCGGTGTCAGGTCGGCCAGTTCGGGCACCGAACGTCTGAACAAGAAGACGATCTCAAGCCCGGCCTCGCATCGGCGCACGATGGGCTGCAGCCCCGCAACCCGCGCATAGTGAAAACGCTCGGGCATCATGAAGTATTCGCGCAGCAGGCGGTATCCTTCGAATGTCGGGCGAGTACGCGGCATCAGGGCTTCTTCGTCGCTGATGCCGACCATTTCGGGTACCGGCAAGGACGACAACGGGTTGGTCTTGCCTTCCGGCCGTGCGCCTGCTGCCGTACAGGCGCCGAAAATCGCGTCGAAAAGAAGCGGCGCCTTGGTGCGCCCGGCAAAATAGAGATCGAGCCGATCTAGGGCCAATTCGTCGAGCTTGCCTTTTCCGGTCCGGGCCAGCGTGATGCGGAGTGCCGCCTCGCCGCCCACGCCGCCGGTCGGCCCTATGCCGGCCATCGCCATCGCACTGCGATCCTGAAAATAGCTGACCGAAGTGATCGCTATCGGCCACAGGGTCATTTCTTGCGCGGTGGAGAAAATACAGCGTGTCGACAGGCCGGGCTGCAGGCTGGAGACCAGCCGCGTCTTGCGCTTGACGACGTGGCCGGCAAGCATGGTCTGGACCTGCTGGCCGGGTTTCAGCACCACCATCGCCGTTGCCGGCGCCGGCGTGACCAGATCGGGATAAAGGACATCGAGGACGCTGCGGGAAAATCGCGAGCGCTCGGCGTCGACCTTCAGCCGGGTGCGCGCCGCGAGGAAGGCGACGCCGTCCAGCAGTCGCTCGACATATGGGTCCGGACACGGGACCGTGTCGAGGGAAAGGTTGCGCGCCACCGCCGGATGCATGTCGGCGAATTCCGCTGCAAGGCCACGAATATGGGTCAGTTCCTCCTCGTAATATTCGACGAAGACTCGATCCATCTCAGGCGTCCCTAATTTCGGTCCGCGCCAAGCCGTTATCGAGATTGATCGTGGTGCGCAGGCGCATGCGTTCGGGCGTCGGCGTCATGATCAGCACGGCGTCTATCTCGATCTTCAGGCCAACGGTCTTGTCGCCAAGAGTGACCGTAACCTTCGTTGCGCTTTCCTTGAGGCGAGGCTCGAAGGTGGCGAGCACCGCCCGGATCTCACGCGCCAGCACGTCGCGATCGAAGTCGCGGGAAGAGCGGCCCGAGAAGGAAGGCACGCCATAATTGACCACGCTTCGGCGGACCTCCGGAAAATCGGCGAGCGAAGGTGGATTGTCCGAAACCTGTTCATTTTCCAGATCGGAAAGAAGCGGCGTGGCCTCGAAGCGCTCCGTGTTGAAGAGTGCCTCGATGTCACGCCGTACCGCTTCCCTGAGCACCCGGGCCGATACCACCACGCCTCGGCTTTCGATCTCGACGCGGTGCTGGGTCTGAAAGGCCAATCGATGCAGACGGCGTTTCTGATCCGGTGTCAGTTCCGTATCGGCGTCGATGGCCCGCGTACTGCCGGCAACGAGTGTGTCGAGGCGATCCGCGCCAAGCTCGTCGAGCAGGAAATGGCGCAGCCCTTCTATTTCCGAGGTCAGACCCGGCAGGTCATTGACGAGGCGATCCCAAAGCGATGGCTGGACGGCTTCACTTTTCGCCCGCAAGCTACCGGTGGTCTGCCGCTTGCCCGCGCCGGGCTGCCGAACCTCACTTGCCGACATAGACATCCATTTCGGCTTCATCATTGCCGTCATAGACGAACTTGATCTTCTTGTAGGCGAAGCTGACTTCTTCCTGGATCAGGTCTTCCTCATCCTCGGCCTGCGACATGTCGTATTCCATGACGAAGGCGTCATTCAGTGTGATGACCAGATAGTCCTTACTTTCGCCATCGATGGTCCGGCGCGCCGAAAACACCACTTCATCAAGGGCCTTGTTGTCGAACAACGCCTTTTTCAGGTAGGGCGAGGATTTGTCGTAGTGTTTGGTGAACTTGATCATGCCCATGTTCACGCGGCCACGGCGCGAGATCGAATTCGGATCATAGGGGGCGACCATCTTGTAGTCGACGCCATGAATTTCGATCTCGTCTTCGTGGCCGTCGCGGGTGCTGGGGCCTTTGATATCGGGAACCTTCAGAAAGCCATCAATCTTTGTAGTCGTGGGCATTGTGTTTCTCCACCGCTTTCAAAAACCAGGATGTTGTTGCTGCAATCAAGTCTTAACGGACGGTAGTTCCGACACCAGTCGGAGCGAGGCGTTGATGCCCTCCAGCTGGTAATGCGGGCGCAGATAGAAGCGGGCATTGTAATAGCCCGGCCGCCCCTCAACGCTGTCCACCTGAACCTCGGCGGCGGCAAGCGGGCGCTTGGCGCGCGCCTTGTCGTCGGCAAAGGCCGGGTTGGCCAGCACGTATCGGTTGATCCACTCGGTCAACCAGATCTGCATGTCGGAGCGCTCCTTGAACGAGCCGACCTTGTCGCGCGCGATGGCCTTGAGGTAGTGCGCAAAGCGCGAGACCGGGAATAGGTAGGGCAGGTTGGCGCTCAGCCGCTCGTTCGACTGCGCATCGGGATCGACCAGCCGCCCCGCTCGCGTCTCGTCGTCCTGCAATGAGTGTGCCCCGATGAAGGCCGCGAGATCGGTATTCTTCCGGTGCAGGATGGGCATCAGGCCAAGCTTGGCCAGTTCCGCCTCGCGCCGGTCGTCGATGGCGACTTCCGTCGGACATTTCATCGCGATCGAGCCATCATCGGTCGGGAAGCTGTGCACCGGCAGGTTGAGCACCGTGCCGCCATTCTCGACGCCGCGGATCTGCGTGCCCCAGCCAAACAGCTTGTGGCTGCGGTTGATGTTGACGCCCATCGGGAAGGCGGCGTTCATCCAGACATATTTGTTGTGGTCGCCCTGCACCTCTTCCTCGAAGGTGAAGCCCTTCACCGGAACGGTATCGGTGCCGTAGGGCAGCCGCGCCAGGACGCGGGGCATGGTCAGGCCGATGTAGCGAGCGTCCTCACTCTCGCGCAACGACTGCCACGAGGCATAGGCCGGGTTGGAAACGATCTGCTGCAGGTCTTGCGGGTTCGGCAATTCCTGCCAGCTATCCATGCGGAACAGGCGCGGCGAAGCGGCCGCGATGAATGGCGTGTGCGCCGAAGCGCAGATGCCCGAGATGTTGCGCAGCAGGCCGACGTCGCGCGGGTGGTTGGAAAACTCGTAGGCGCCAATCACGCAGCCGATCGGCTCGCCGCCGAGCATCGAATACTCGTCTGTGTAGACTTTCTTGAAGATCGGGCTCTGATCCCACATCTGGCCTTCATAGTCTTCAAGCGTATCGGCCAGCTGTTCCTTGGAAATGTTCATCACCCGGATCTTCAGCTTCTGATCCGTCTCGGTGTTGTTGACGAGATACCAGAGGCCACGCCATGTGCCTTCCATTTCACGCACTTCCGGCGCGTGCAGGATCTCGTTGACCTGGGTCGTCAGCATCTTGTCGATGCCGGCGATCAGCGATTTGATCGACTTGATCGCATTGGACGAGATGGTCGTGGTGTCGGAACGGGACTGCGCCGCGAGCGCGAGATTGCGCACGAGTTGCTGCAACTTCTCGCTGTCGTCCTTCTTGACCTTGAAATCCTTCTCGAGGAGTCCGCTGAATTCTCCAAGGTCTATGGCCTCGGCCTCGGTGGCGACTGCGGCGGTCTTTTGCTGTTCGGCCATGATTTATTCCCCAACCTTGTCGTCGTCGGCCAGTGCCTGGCTGGCGATCTTGCCAAGAAGCGGTTCGTTGTTCAGAAGCTGCGCGATGCGCTTTTCAGCATCGACGCGGCCATCCATGAAGCCGAGCAATTCCTCGAGCTGACGACGCATCTTGAGAATCTCGGCCAGTTGTGGAACTTGCTCGGCGATTTTGTCCGGGGCGAAATCACCCATTTTGGTGAAGGTGAGATCGAGCGCCAGTTCCTCGTCGCGCTCCTGGCCTTCGGCCTGCGGCAGCGTGTTCTTCACCCGGGCTTTGACGCGGGGCCCGAGCGCCTCCATGAACTTTGGGAAGCGGTTTGCGTCGGTCTCGACAAAGGAGCGGTCCAGCACCGACTTTGACGCTTCCTTGGTTTGCGAAGCACCGGCAAGGTCGGCCATCACGCCCATGACAAACGGCAGTTCGATCGTCGTCGGGCTACCGTAGGTTTCCACATCGTAGGCGATCTGCACTCGCGGCGCGCGATTTCGTTCGATGACCTTCGCTTTGCTTTCGGCTGGCATGTGTTGTTACCTTTCATCCTTCTGAGCCGTCTTTTTGGCATCGGGAACGCCGGCAAGCAGCCTGAATTCCTTCAGCCCAGACGGGGCGAGATCTTCCATCAGTTCAACGAAATCCATGTGCACCATCCGGCGTACGCGCCGAGCCAGGTGCGGAATTGGGCTCGACGGTTCAGTGCGGTCATAGAAGGCGACGACGAGGTCGAGGCATTTCACCACGTCGTCGCGCGAGGAGATCCGGTCGGGAAGCCCCGTGCTCGAGTCCGCGTAGCTTCCCATACTTGCCATCGCATCGGCTCCATGACCGTTTCGAGCAGGCGTTGCCGGTTCCGCCGGCATCGGCGACGTGGCCGCGCCATTCGTCACCGCGCCGGCTGCCGAATTCCGTTCGAGCGTCGTCAGCAAACGCTGCAGGAAGCGTTTTAAGTCCGGAACGGGAGCGCCGCCGCCGCCGAGACGAGCGTTGAGCGCGGTCTCGACCGCATCGAGTGCCGCGATCGTTGCCCGGGCGTCGGCGATGAGTTGGATCATCTCCGCATTGGCCTGATCGATCTGTGCCGCACATCCGGCACGCACCCGGTTCAGGAGTTGTGCGTGCGCACTGACCAACGCGGCCTTCTCCGCCGCATTCAACCCCGAGGCGGCCTCCTGGAGCATGACACGGTCGTCGAGCGCACCCTTTTCCAGGTCCTTGCCCTGAATCGGGCCGATCGCGCGCGGCGCGAAGAACGTCATTTGCCGCAGGTTCGCCAACAACCCGTCCTGACCATTCTGCAGGTCGAGCAGCGCGTTGATACGGCGCAAGGCGGCATCGCGTGGCGAAGCGTTGGGCCGCAGTGCCGGATGCATGGTTTCCCAATGCTGATCGAAGGTCCGGGCAATGAGGGTCAGGCCCTGCGCGAGCCCGGCCAGCCCTTCTTCATTGGCCAGCGCGCGCGTGACGATGACGAGCAGGCGCAGGTCCCGACCATGCGCGCGCAATCCCTCGGCTTTTGCGAGCACCGCAGGCCAGTCGACCGGAATGGTGCTTTGCGAGGCGGCCTTGTTGTTGCCGTCGTGTACGACCTTGATCTGGGCTTCCGTCAGACGCTCCAGCTCATGAAAAGCTGGGTCGTTGCGCAAATCTTCCCCGGACGGATTCTCACCGTCGAGCGAAGTAAGCCAGAGTGCGAGATCAATCACACCAACCCCCAGCGAAGGCCCTCAAACCAGATGTGACCCGACGTTATCACACCGCTGCACTTTACCACAATTCAACGACTGCTCAAAAATTAACAGAAGCTAAATGCAACCGCCCCCGAGTGCTGAAATCCGTAGCATGATTGCCGATCCCGCACGAGAAATGCATCGCGCAAGGGCGCAATTCCGTGGTTGTTTGCAGCCGGCGGTGCAGGACCTCCACAACGGTCATCGAGACCTCGTCCATCACGCGCTTTGTCAAGTGGCGGCTTATGTGGCAGGTTGTCGGCTGGCAGATTGCAGGAGCACGTTCGATGGAACAGCGCCGGTCGTCGCAGAGCTTCAAGCGTAAGGAACTGGTCGGCAAGCTCAATCCTGTCGGTGTGCGCGCCTTCAAGGCCGCCGCCGACACCGCCAAGCTGCGCGGCAATCCTTACGTCGAACTCGTCCACTTCATCGAGCAACTGGTGCTTTCCGACCGCTCGGATGTGCAAATGATAATCGCCGATGCGGGCGTGGATGCGAGCCGGCTCACGGCCGATATGACCCGCGCGGTGGACAAGCTGCCTTATGGCGCCACGTCGATCGAGGAATTTTCCGACCACATCTTTCATGCCATCCAAGAGGCCTGGAACCTGGCAACACTGGAATTCGGCGTCGAGGAAGTCCGTAGCGCACATGTTCTCCTTGCCTGCCTAAAGACGCCGGTGCTGGAAGGCCTGCTGTCGAAGATCAGCGGCGAGTTTGACAAGGTCGACGCCGCCGCAGTCATCCAGCGCTTTGCCGACGTAACTGAAGGGTCGCTCGAAGCCGGGGCTGCGCCGGCCGCTGCCGCCACCGAGACCCCGCCGAAGCGGGCACTGGGCGGGGATTCGGCGCTGACGAAATACGCCACCGACCTGACCCAGCGCGCTCGCGACAGCAAAATCGATCCGGTCGTCGGCCGCGATCCGGAGATCAGGCAGATCGTCGATATCCTGATGCGGCGCCGGCAAAACAACCCGATCCTGACCGGCGAGGCCGGGGTCGGCAAGACTGCGGTCGTCGAAGGCTTTGCCTTGCGTATCGCCGAGGGCGACGTGCCGCCCAGCCTGCAGAACGTCAGTGTGCGTATGCTTGATGTCGGACTGATGCAGGCGGGGGCAAGCGTAAAGGGTGAGTTCGAAAAACGGCTCAAGGCTGTCATCGATGAGGTTCAATCGTCCGAAACGCCGGTCATCCTGTTCATCGATGAGGCCCACACCTTGATCGGCGCCGGCGGCGCGGCTGGAACCGGCGACGCGGCCAATCTCCTGAAGCCGGCGCTGGCGCGGGGCGAACTGCGCACCATCGCAGCAACGACCTGGGCGGAATACAAGCAGCACATCGAGAAAGACCCGGCCCTGACCCGCCGTTTCCAGGTGGTCAAGATCGACGAGCCTTCGGAGGTGGTGGCCGTTCTCATGTTGCGCGGTGTGGCCGGCGTTCTGGAGCAGCACCACAAGGTGCAGATACTGGATGAGGCGATCGAGGCGGCGGTCGGCCTTTCGCATCGCTACATCCCGGCGCGGCAATTGCCGGACAAGGCGGTGAGCCTTCTCGACACCGCTTGCGCCCGTGTCGCCATATCGCAGCACGCCACGCCGGCGGAGGTCGAGGATATCATGCGTCGCCGCCAGGCGCTGGAGGTCGAGCGCGGTATTATCGGCCGCGAGGCTGCGATCGGTATCGAGGTGACCGAGCGGCAGGCTCGGGTCGACACCGGGCTTGCCGAAAGCGAGGCCACGCTGGCCGCCGCGCAGCAACGTTGGGATCGGGAAAAGGCACTTGTTGCCGAGATACTCGAATTGCGCGCCAGGCTGCGCGGCGAAGGTGTGCCGCTCGATGCGGTGGAGACGCCCGAGACCAATAGCGAAACAGCAGACGCGGACGCAGTTGAGACTCAGCCACCCAAGACCAAAACGGCCAGAACCAAAACAGCCAGAACCAAAACAGCCGAGACCGAGGTGGAGACACCGGCTGCTGCCGATGCCCCTCCACCCGATCCGGCCGCCGATCTCGCCCGGTTGCGCGAACTGATGGCCGAACTGGCCGAGGCGCAAGGCGAGACGCCGTTGATCCTGCCGTCGGTCGACCGCAACGCCGTGGCGGCGGTGGTCCAGGACTGGACGGGAATCCCGACGGGGCGGATGCTGTCGAGCCAGACCGAAAAGGCGCTGCGGCTCGCCGTGACCCTGTCCGAACGCGTCGTCGGCCAGGACCACGCCATGGAGATGATCGCCAAGCGCGTACAAACCAGCCGCGCTGGGCTCGGCGCGCCGGAAAAGCCGGTGGGGGTGTTCCTGCTCTGCGGCCCCTCGGGCGTCGGCAAGACTGAAACTGCCTTGGCGCTGGCCGAAACGCTTTATGGCGGCGAGCAGAACCTCATCTCGATCAACATGTCCGAGTTCCAGGAGGCGCATACGGTTTCTACCTTGAAAGGGGCGCCGCCAGGTTATGTTGGCTACGGGAAGGGCGGCATCCTGACCGAGGCGGTCCGCCGCAAGCCCTATTCGGTGATCCTGCTCGACGAGGTCGAGAAGGCACATCCGGACGTGCACGAAATCTTCTTCCAGGTCTTCGACAAGGGGATGATGGACGACAGCGAGGGCCGGCGCATCGATTTCAAGAACACGCTGATCCTGCTCACCTCGAATGTCGGCTCCGAAGTCATCATGGACCGGACCAGGAATGGCACGCTACGGGCAGGGCTCGACGATCTGGACACTGCCTTGCGCAGCCCGTTGCTGAAGGTCTTCCCTGCGGCCTTTCTCGGCCGGGTGGTGACCATTCCTTACTATCCGCTCTCGGATTCGATGATCGAAGCGATCACCCGTCACCAGTTCGCCAAGATCGCTCGCCGGCTGCGTGCGACCAACGACGCGGAACTGGTGATCGGCGACGGTGTCATGGATCTGGTCAAGGCCCGCTGCACCGAGATCGAATCCGGCGGGCGGATGATCGATGCCATCCTGACCAACACGCTTCTGCCGGAGTTGAGCCGCGGCGTGCTGAACCGGTCGCTGGGGGGCGAAAAGATGACGAAGGTGACCGTCGGCGCCTCCAAGGAGGGCTTCACCTATTCTTTCGAGTAGCTTCACGCGAATGTTGATGACGCATCAGATGTTGTCCCGACTGCTGCCGGATCTGCGATGGAGAGAAGCGTCGACCGCATCCAGGCGGGAGCTTGGACCGCGGTAGATGCGAGCGACTTTTTATCGTTGGGAGAAAGATGAGGTGCCGCGATCTGTGCAAGCTCGGCCGCGCGCGCCGGCCCAATATGACGAAGCGCCTGGACCACGGTCCCGGCCAAGCTGCCCGGAGCAATCAAATGCTTATCCGCCCGCGTGGTCGTTGCCACCGTGCGCGGCGATGAACATGGCGACGGCCGACCGGCAATAGGATTCGATCTCATTGTCGTCCTCTGCTCTCGCCTCATCGAAGCGAGCGATAATCAGGAGGTCGCATCCTTTGAGAAGCGCGGCAAATAAGCGGGCGGACCGGAGAGGATCGGGCACGTTCAGAACCGCCTTAGCGTGCAACTGACGCAACAGGGCCTCGATTTGGGCGATGATATGGGCGGGGCCGGCTTCGTAATGGAGCTTGCTCAACGACTTTTGATTCGTCGTGTCGGCCATGACCATGGCTTCGACATTGCGGACGTCCGGGCGCAACAGCGTGCGAAGCAGCGATGATCCCACAGCCATGAGCTGATCTTCGGCCGAACCGTCGACGCCTTCAAAAAGGACCTGTGGTACAGACTGGTGGCAGCGGGCCGCAAAGGCCGCGCCGAACAGCGCCTCTTTGTTCTCGAAGTGCCTGTAGATGCTGAGCTTGGATATCTTCGCTCGCTGGGCGACCTTGTCCAATGTCGTCGCATGAAAACCCAGTTCCGCAAAGAGTTCGCCTGCGGTGTCGACGATCGTTTGGCGAAGCGCCTCGTTGGCGGGCCGGCCGCGCCGGCCTCGACTATTTTCGGTCACGACAATTCCAGTCCTTGACAGTATCGTTATTGTCGAATTACGATACTACGCAGTGTCCGAAATTCCAAGAGTGGATTTTATCGTGTCCTCCAAATCAAGTGTCCCTTGGCCGCCCGGCGATATCGAATGCGCGTCGCTAGACGACATTGTAGGTCAGGCCAGCCCAACCCCCTCCATCCAAAACACGGAGCTTACCACCATGGATGACGTCATCATCATCGGCGGCAGCTTTGCCGGTCTCGCCGCCGCCCTACAGCTCGGCCGTGCCCGCCGCAAGGTCACCGTTCTCGATACCGGCCTGCCGCGCAACCGCTTCGCTGGCCACTCGCATGAGGAAGAGCCGTCGGAACAGCTTGCCGAGTACGCGCACCGGAAGCAGGAAGGCCGGCCGAGAAGATATCCAGCGGCTTCCGTC
>NZ_JAMYRC010000043.1:0-52097 GCF_040321205.1 Mesorhizobium sp. M0496
GACGAAAACTCGCCAATCTCAACGCCGATTATCTCGAAAATCTCATCCGTCAAAAATCAACGTTAACCTGAAGCGATTCCCCTGGATGTCCGCATGCATCATCCACTGCCTGCCATCGCTGTCTCGTTGCCGCCAGCTATCTGGCCGCCGGCCTCTGACTGTGTTGGCGGGCATAGGCCACACAGGCATCCACCGTGCTGACACAAAGCGCGTCGCGGCTGTTCGGCAGATTGTTGTCGCCGGCATAGGCAACTTCGGCGACGCGGCCGTCGACCATTCGAATTTGCGTGTCGCAATAACCGCCTGGAGCGACATTGACGGAGCCGCCGACCGCCGGGATCGCACCGACCGCCAGGGTCGGGACGACAACGCTGAGATTGCCGCGCTGAACGACGCGCTTATAGGTCCAGATCTGGCTCGATCGGCCAGCGTCCGCGGTAGCGGTCGGAAACCCCGCGCACATCCGGACGTCGGCTTCGCTGAGGCCGACCATCTCCTTACGAGCCGCCGCCACCGTGGGGTCAACCTTGGCGATGCGCGACGTATCGTCGGGAATGACGCAGGAGGACTGGACACCGACGAAGAGAACAGGAAGTGCAAGCTTTCGAATATAGGAAAATGTCATACCGACTGTGGGATTTGCGTGGCGCCCGCCGCTCCTTTTACCTAGGCAAACAGGCGCTTGGATCAACCCGTGCAGCCTCACGAAAACGTGGCCACGGCTGCATCATGGCCGGCGGCCGGGAGCCTAACGCGCCATGGCGCAAGAAGCGGGAAGTGCGCCGGGGGCGGTGGTCGGAACCCGGATGCGAGTTGCAAGGGCCGCATCCAATGATCATCTGGTCAATGCCCTTGCAACTGCTTCCGCCGCCAGGCGGCAGGCGCATCGCCGGCCCGCTCACGAAAGAACCTTGAAAAATACGCCGGGTCGTCGAAGCCGATTTCGTAGGCGATGTCCTCGACCGTACGCACGGTGAACAGCAGCAGCCGCTTGGCCTCCAGCAGCCGCCGCTCGCTGACGACGCGCTTGACGCCGGTGCCCAGTACCGCGCGGGCAGCCTTGTCGAGGAGATGCGGCGTCGTGGCCAGCGCCTCGACGTAGCGGTCGACGGACCAGTTGTCGCGGAAATGCGCATCGACGAGCCGGCGCAGCTCCAGCGCCAGCGAAGCATCGGAAGAGGCTGCGGAGGCGGTCCCGCCGGGACTGAGGCGCGCGATGTGGGAGAGCGCGACGGCGATCAGCGCCGGCAGGACCCTGTCATTGCCGGCCTGCGCCTCGGCGTATTCGGCGGCGATCATCTCCAGCACCGCTGCCAGTCTCGTCCACGCCGCGTGTTGCGGCAGGCCGTCGGCAAAGACCGGCCGGTCCAGCGGCAGCAGGCTGTGACTGGCGATTGCCGCGAGCGCGTCGTCGGCGACCGAGACGACGATCGCGTCGGTGCCGGGCCCGATCGAGAAGCCATGCACGATCATGCTCGGCACGAAGCTGACGGCGGGCGCCGAAAAGTCCCAGGACCGGTCTTCGATGCGGTAGGTGCCGGAGCCGCTGGTCCAGTAGGTGATCTGGCCCATCTGCGGGTGCTTGTGCGCTGCGACCTGACCAAGATGGATATTGCTGCGGGCAAGAACCGTCTCGACATGCAGGAAACCCACATCGAGCGGCCGCACCGGCTCGCCATAGACGAAGAAATCGGGGATGGAACTCTGGCTCATGGCGCCGGAAAAAGTCCAATCGTTTTGCCGTTCCGTCCATAACCGATCCATGCACGGGGCGCTAGGGTTGCTCCTCAAGAGGAGGAGCATCATGCGGTCAGAAGATTTCCGTACCGACAAGGGGCGCCCGTTCACCGGGGCCGAGTATCTGGAGAGCCTGCGCGACGGCCGCGAGGTCTATATCAACGGCGAACGCATTGCCGACGTCACCACGCACCCTTCGATGCGCAATTCGGCGCGGTCGCTGGCGCGCCTCTACGACGCGCTGCATGACGCCAAGCGGGGGGACACGCTGACCTCGCCGACCGACACCGGCTCGGGCGGCTACACCCACAAGTATTTCCGCGCCGCCAAATCCTCGGCCGAGCTTGTCGCCCAGCAAACGGCGATCGCCGAGTGGTCGCGCATGTCCTATGGCTGGATGGGGCGCACGCCCGACTACAAGGCGGCTCTGATGAACACGCTCGGCGCCAATGCCGACTGGTACGGGCCGTTCAAGGACAACGCTCTGTCCTGGCACAGACGTGCGCAGGAAGCCGCACTGTTCATGAACCACGCCATCGTCAACCCGCCGATCGACCGCCACAAGCCGGCCGAACAGGTGAAGGACGTCTTCGTTCACATCACCAAAGAGACCGACGCCGGCATCTACGTGTCCGGCGCCAAAGTGGTGGCGACGTCCTCGGCGCTGACCCATTATAATTTCCTGGCGCAAGGGTCAGCGACGGTGACCGAGGATCCGTCGCTGTCGGTGATGTTCATCGTGCCGATGAATGCGCCGGGCATCAAGATGTTCTGCCGCGTCTCCTACGAGCAGACGGCCAACACGGTGGCGGCGCCCTTCGACTATCCGCTGTCGTCGCGCTTCGACGAGAACGACGCGATCCTGGTGCTCGACAATGTCTTCATCCCCTGGGAGGACGTGCTGGTGCTGCGCGACGCGCAAAAGATCCTGTCCTTCCATCCGGCGTCCGGCTTCATGCATGGCTATTGTTTTCAGGGCTGCACGCGTTTCGCCGTCAAGCTCGACTTCCTCGCCGGCCTGCTGGCGAAGGCGCTGCGCGCCACCGGCGGGGATGCCTTCCGCGGTAACCAGGCGGCACTGGGCGAGGTCATCGCGCTCAGGCACATGTTCTGGAGCTTTTCCAACGCCATGGCCTACAATCCGATCCCGTGGGCGAATGGCGCGGTGCTGCCCAATCTGGAGGCGGCGCTTGCCTACCGGACCTTCATGTCGGAAGCCTATCCGCGCGTCATCGACACCGTGCGCCGGGTGATCGCCTCGGGGCTGATCTACTTGCCGTCGTCGGTGCGCGACTTCAACAATCCCGAGATCGACAAATATCTGGCGCAATATGTGCGCGGTTCCAACGACATGGGCCACATCGAACGCATCAAGATCATGAAGCTGTTGTGGGACGCGACCGGCACCGAGTTCGGCGGCCGCCACGCACTCTACGAACTCAACTATGCCGGCGCGCCGGAAGAGGTGCGGCTGCAGGTGCTGAAGGGCGCCGAGCGCGGCGGCAGGCTGAAGGCGATGGAGGAACTGGTCGATACCTGCATGGCCGACTATGACGAGAACGGCTGGACGGGAGACACCTGGCACGATCCGCTTTCCTCCCCGGCCGGGTGAAATCAGATGGCCACGCAGATTTCGAAAACCGATTTCCGCGACGCCATGGCGAGGGTCTGCGCGCCGGTCAACATCGTCACCACCGACGGGCCGGCAGGACGCGGAGGCTTCACCGCCACCGCCATGTGCAGCGTTTCCGACGAGCCGCCGACGCTGCTGGTGTGCATGAACGGACGTTCGACACAGGCCGCCCTGTTCCTGTCCAACCGGCGCTTCTGCGTCAACGTGCTGACGCATGACCACATGCACCTGGCCGGAAAGTTCGCAGGCGCAACCAGGGACATGGAAGCACGCTACTCCGCGGCGCGGTGGCAGACGCTGACCTCCGGCACGCCGGCGCTGTCGGATGCGATCGTCAATTTCGATTGCGAGATCGAGGATGTGCATGTCGTCGGCACGCACAATGTCATGATCGGCCGCGTCATCGATGTCCGGCACGGCAGCGGCAGCTCGGCCCTGCTCTATGTCGATCGCAATTATACGCAGCCGACGCGGCTTGGCAGCTTTGGCGGGTGAGCGCAATTGACGGCATTGACAGAGGATGGAGGCGAAGCCTTCCTAACGTCGTCATCCACGGGCGAAGCAGGAGCGAAGCTCCGTCGCGGAGACCCGAGGATCCATGCCGCGACCACAGTCGTAGGGCGCAGCGGTGCAGAATTCTGAACCGTGGCGGCGCTCAGGAATCCCGGCATGGATCCTATGGTCTGCGCCGCGTCGCTTCGCTCCTTGCTCCGCCATAGGATGACGAATCGATGGGGTCTCGCCAATATCCGAGGCTATGTATAAGGCTCAGCTCTCGCCGTCGATCAGGCTCTCCAGCAGGTCGAGCAGCTGTTCCAGCCTGTCGTGGCCAAAGCGCTGTTCAATGTCGTCATAAATGACGCGACGCTCGGGCGAAAGCGCATCGATCAGAGCGGAGCCGGCCGGTGCGATGGTCAGCACGACGCGGCGACCGTCGCCTTCGGCCTTGTTGCGGGTGATGAATTTGCGTCCCTCGAGCGCCTTGATGATGCGCGTCAGGCTGGGCGGCAGCACCGAGGCGCGATCGGCAAGCTCCGTAGCCTCGACGGGACCGGCTTCGCTCAACACACGCAGCACACGCCATTGCTGTTCGGTCACGTCATGCGCCGCAAGCATCGGGCGAAACCGCGCCATCACCGCTTCGCGGGCATGAAGCAACGCCATCGGCAGGGAACGACGAGTGTTTTCAGGCAGCAAGAAGAACGTCCCATTATCGCGGTCATCAACGGGGACTTGGCCAGCATGGACCGCGCGCTAAACCCGACCTTTCCATCCCGTATCGTTGCGCCAGGCCCGATGCAAGACTTGACTTCGCCGACGCTGCATGTAATTAACGCGTTAACTACAACAAAGCGATAAGCCAGGGAAACGAAACGCCGTGCCTCACTTCTCCATCGAGTATTCGGCCAATCTCGATGCCGAGGTCGATATGGGCGAATTGTGCGCGCTGGTGTTGCGCACCGTGCTGAACACCGGGCTGTTCGAGATCGGCGCCGTGCGGGTGCGGGCCTTTCGCGCCGATGCATACGCGATTGCCGACAGGCTGCCGGAAAACGCCTTCCTCGACATGTCGTTTCGCATCGGAAGCGGGCGCAGCGCTGAAGACAAGAAGCGGACCGGCGATGCCGTCTTCGCGGCGGTGAGCGAATATCTGGCCGCGCTGTTCGAAACGCCGCATTTCGCCCTGTCGCTCGAGATCCGGGAAATCGACCCGGTGCAGAGCTGGAAGAAAAACGCAATCCACCCGCGACTGCGCGGCAAGTGACGGAACCCGATATGTCCGACCTGCAAGGCAATCTGAACAAGGCCGAGGCCTATCTGGCCCGCTTCAAGCGCGATGGCGTGTTGAACCAGATCGGCGGCGAAGCGGTGCCGGCACTCGACGGCGCGACATTCGAAACGCTGTCGCCGGTCGACCTGAAGCCGCTGGCACGCGTCGCGCGCGGCGGTGCCGCCGACATCGACCGCGCCGCCAAGGCGGCAAAGGCGGCGTTCCCGGCCTGGGCCGCCATGCCGGGTGAAGCGCGCAAGAAGCTGCTGCACAAAATCGCCGACGCGATCGAAGCGCGTGCCGAGGAAATCGCCTTCGTCGAATGCATGGACACCGGCCAGGCGCTGAAGTTCATGGCCAAGGCGGCGTTGCGGGGCGCCGAGAATTTCCGCTTCTTCGCAGACCGCGCGCCCGAGGCGCGCGACGGCGAGACGCTGCGGACATCCGGTCAGGTCAACATGACCACGCGGGTGCCGATCGGCCCGGTCGGCATCATCACGCCGTGGAACACGCCGTTCATGCTGTCGACCTGGAAGATCGCGCCGGCGCTGGCGGCCGGCTGCACCGTGGTTCATAAGCCGGCTGAATTCTCGCCGCTGACCGCCCGCCTGCTGGTCGAGATTGCCGAGGAGGCCGGCCTGCCGAAAGGCGTCTGGAACCTGGTCAACGGCCTGGGCGAAGATGCCGGCAAGGCGCTGACTGAACATCCCGACATCAAGGCGATCGGTTTTGTCGGCGAAAGCCGCACCGGCTCGATGATCATGAAACAGGGCGCCGACACGTTGAAGCGCGTGCATTTCGAGCTCGGCGGCAAAAACCCGGTGATCGTCTTTGCCGATGCCGATCTCGAGCGCGCCGCCGACGCCGCCGTTTTCATGATCTATTCGCTGAATGGCGAGCGCTGCACCTCGTCCTCGCGCCTGCTGGTCGAAGCTTCGGTCTATGAGAGCTTCATCGCCAAAGTCGCGGAGAGGGCGAAGCGCATCGTCGTCGGCCACCCGCTCGATCCGAAAACGGTGGTTGGGCCGCTGATCCATCCGGTGCATGAAAAGAAGGTGCTGTCCTATATCGACATCGGCAGGTCGGAAGGGGCTACGCTCGCTGTCGGCGGCGGCAAGGTCGATGGGCCGGGCGGCGGCTGCTATGTCGGCCCGACCCTGTTCACCAACGTCTCGAACGGCATGCGCATCGCGCAGGAGGAGATTTTCGGACCGGTGCTGAGCGCCATTCCATTTAGCGACGAAGCCGAGGCGCTGGCGCTGGCCAACGATACGCAATACGGCCTGACCGGTTATCTCTGGACCTCGGACGTGACCCGCGCCTTCCGTTTCACCGATGCGCTGGATGCCGGCATGATCTGGGTCAATTCGGAGAATGTGCGGCATTTGCCGACCCCATTCGGAGGCGTCAAGAATTCCGGCATCGGCCGCGACGGCGGCGATCACTCCTTCGATTTCTACATGGAGACGAAGAACATAGCCTTCGCGACGACGGCGCACGCGATCCAGAAACTCGGCGGCTGACCGGAGGAAATCAGATGCCTTTGCCCAAGCCCAATCTCTATCCCGCCTTCAACATAGTGCGCCTCAGCCATGTCGAGCTGGCGGTCACCGACCTCGCCAAATCCCGCGCCTTCTATGTCGACACGCTCGGCCTGCAGATCACCGACGAGACATCAGACACCATCTACCTCAGGGCGCTGGAGGAGCGCGGGCACCATTGCATCGTGCTGAAGAAGGCGGCAGCAGCCGAGGCGCGCGACCTTGGCTTCAAGGTCTTCTCGGACGAGGATCTGGACAAGGCCGAGCACTTCTTCAGGGGCAAGGGCCTGCCTGTGGAATGGGTCGAGCGACCTTACCAGTCGCGAACCTTCCGCACCCGTGATCCGCACGGCATTCCGCTCGAATTCTATGCCCAGATGGAACGATTGCCGCCGATCCATCAGAAATATGCTCTCTACAAGGGCGTGAAACCGCTGCGCATCGACCACTTCAACTGCTTCTCGCCCAATGTCGACGAGTCCGTCGCCTTCTACAGCGAACTCGGCTTCCGGGTGACCGAATACACCGAGGACGCTGCAACCGGAAAGCTGTGGGCAGCCTGGACGCATCGCAAGGGCGGCGTGCACGACATCGCCTTCACCAACGGCGTCGGGCCACGCCTGCATCACGTCGCCTTCTGGGTGCCGACGCCGCTCAACATCATCGACCTGCTCGACCTGATGGCGACGACCGGCTATCTGCCGAACATCGAACGCGGCCCCGGCCGGCATGGCATTTCCAACGCCTTCTTCCTTTATGTCAGAGATCCCGACAACCACCGCATCGAGATCTACTGTTCGGATTACCAGACGGTCGATCCAGACCTGGAGCCGATCAAGTGGGACCTCAAGGACCCGCAGCGCCAGACGCTGTGGGGCGCGCCGGCGCCGAAAAGCTGGTTCGAGGAGGGCAGTGTGTTTGCGGGCGCCAAGGCACGCCAGCCGGATTTGGCGGCATCGCCGATCATTGCGCCGTAAACCGGGATTTTAATCGATGACAGCGTTCCTTCGCGCCCCCCTCTGTCCTGCCGGACACCTCCCCCACGAGGGGGGAGATTGGATATCATCGCTGCCTTCGCCAATTTTCAATGCTGCAAGAAAAGCGCCGACCGCGCGGCCAGCCGATCTCCCCCCTCGTGGGGGAGATGTCCGGCAGGACAGAGGGGGGCGCCGTAGAGCTCCAACCTTGCCCGTAATCAGCGGTGGAGCCGCAACATGACCCCCTCACGGCTCGCCACCTTCACCGTCGGCGGCAAGGCGCGCTATGGCGCGATATCAGGCAAGGGCGTCGTCGACCTGTCGGCGCGCTACGGCCAGTGGCCGACGCTGCGCGAAGTGATCGAGGCCGGCGCCTTGAGGCGGCTGGCGGAAGAGGCCGAGGCCTTCGCCGCCGATTTTCCGCTCGACGCCATCGCCTACGAGATTCCCATTCCATCGCCGGAAAAGATCATCTGCGTCGGCGTCAACTATCCGGACCGCAACGAGGAGTACAAGGACGGCCAGGCGGCACCTTCGAATCCGTCGTTGTTCATCCGCTTCCCCCGCTCCTTCGTCGGCCATGGCGCTGCGCTGGTGCGGCCGCCGGAATCGCCACAGCTCGATTATGAAGGCGAGGTCGTCATCGTCATCGGCAAGGCCGGCCGGCGCATCGCGGAGACCGACGCGCTCGGCCACATCGCGGCACTGTCGCTGTGCAATGAGGGCACAATTCGCGACTGGGTGCGGCATGCCAAGTTCAACGTGACGCAAGGCAAGAATTTCGACCGCAGCGGCTCGATCGGCCCCTGGCTGGTGCCATTCACCGACGAGGCGCAGATCGCCGACATCGCACTCACTACACGCGTCAATGGCGAGGTCCGGCAGCAGGACCGCACCAGCCGGATGATCTTCCCGTTCCGCAAGATCATCAATTACATCTCGACCTTCACCACGCTGGTGCCGGGCGACGTCATCGTCACCGGCACGCCGACGGGTGCCGGCGCCCGCTTCGACCCGCCGATCTGGCTGACGCCTGGCGATGTGATCGAAGTAGAGGCCGACGGCATCGGCGTGCTGCAAAACGGCGTCGTCGACGAGGCAGCACAATGACCCCGGAACAGGTGGAAGACGCCGCGGCAAGACTGTTCGAGGCCGAGCGTTCGCGCCGCCAGATCCGCCTGCTCAGCCTCGATTTTCCCGAGGCGACGATGGAGGACGCCTATCGCGTGCAGGCGGCGCTGGTGACGCGCAAGATCGATGCCGGGCTAAAGCCGAAGGGCTGGAAGATCGGCCTGACCTCCAAGGCGATGCAATATGCGCTTGCAATCGACACACCGGATTCGGGAGTGCTGTTCGACGACATGTTCTTCAGTGACGGCGCAACGGTGCCTGCCGGCCGTTTCATCCAGCCACGGGTCGAGGCCGAGATTGCTTTCGTCATGAAGGCGCCGCTGAAGGGTCCCGGCGTGACGATCTTCGACGTGCTCAACGCCACCGACTACATCACCCCGGCGCTCGAAATCCTCGACACGCGCATCGAGCGCGTCAATGCCGAGACGAAGAAGGTGCGCAGCTTCTTCGACACGATATCAGACAATGCCGCCAATGCCGGCATCGTCATCGGCGGCCGCCCGCAACGGCTTGATGAAGCCGACATGCGCTGGATCGGCGCCATCGTCTCGCGCAATGCCGAAGTCGAGGAAACCGGGCTCGGCGCCGGCGTGCTCAACCATCCGGCGATGGGCGTTGCCTGGCTGGCCGACAGGCTCGCCCGCTACGACATGTCGATCGCGGCCGGCGAGGTGGTGCTGTCGGGATCGTTCGTGCGCCCGGTCGAGGCGCGGCCCGGCGACACCATCGTTGCCGATTTCGGCAGTTCGGGAACCGTCAGCATTCACTTCGCGAAGGGATGACGGCCACCGGCTGGACCTGTCGTCGCTATCCGCCGCGCAGATAGGCAATCACCACATCGGCAGCGATCGCCGACATGCGCATGCCGACATCCCTGGTGATGTCGCCCTCGATGCGGCTCTGCACCCAGCCGAGGAAGGCGAAGGCGCGCAAGGCCGAAAACAGCGGCAGCGCGGCGATGTCCTGCGCCGTCAGCGCCCGCTCTCGCCGATAGCCGTCGAGCAGAGCGGCCTCGATCAACGGATAGATCGCCTCCTCGCGGTTCTGGTATAGCGCGACCGCAAGGTCATACATGTGCCAGCCATAGCCGCAATCGTCGAAGTCGATGATGCGGATCGCGCCGTCATGGACGAGCACATTCTCGCGCACCAGATCGGCGTGAATGATGCCGAAATTACGGGCGCTGCGTTCATGATCCGACAGCGCCTTCACGGCCTTTTCCCGTGCCTGGAAAACCAATTCGCGGCGGGGACCGTCGAGGAAGGGCGAGGTCTCGAAACGGCCCCAGGTCGGGTTGGCGCCGAAGAAGCCGTCAAAGTCCCAGGCATGACGGGCAAAGCCGGCGGGCGGCGTCCAGGCTGCTGTGACATTGTGCATGTGGGCGATGGTTCGCCCGATCTCGGTAAAGACCTGTCTTGCCTGCTCAGGCGTATAGTCCAGCGGCACGCCTCGCGCCCCTACGGCGCGGCCTTCCAACCAGCTCAGGCAATCGGCTTGCCGGGGTTGGGCCGAAGCGTTCGCGCTGACAAGCACGAACAGATCGCCGGCCGGCGTGGCGACCGGAGACGGCGTGGCGATCCCGGCTGATTGCAGAAAACCCATCCATTGCAGTTCCGAGCGCAGGGCGGCATCTGTGTGATAACCAAGCCGATGAATGCGCATGGCGGCCGGCTGGCCATCGGGCAAGCGGATGCGGAAGACCGCGTTCTCGCGGAATTTCAGCAGCTCCGGCTCGCCCTCATGAACGCCCCAATATTCGAGCGCACGCCTGGCAAGCGCCGTGACATCGGCTTCTGTCTCGGGCTCGGATTGCGTGGAAACAGCGTTCACGCCGACACTCCGCCGACTTCGCCAAGCACCTCGTCGAGCACGCCGATCAGGAAGGCGGCATTGTCGCGCGAGAACGGCATCGGCGGGCGGATCTTGAGCACATTGCCATGGATGCCGGTCTTGCCCATCAGCACGCCGCGATGGCGCATCCGGTTGGCGACCTGCTCGGCAATGTCGGGTGCCGGCTCGCGCGTCTCGCGGTCATGAACCAGCTCGGCGCCGAAGAACAATCCAGCGCCCCTGACCTCGCCGATGCATTCATGCCGGTCGGCCAAGGGGCGCAGCAGGCCGAGGGCATAGGCGCCGACGTCGCATGCGTTGGGGAGGAGATCTTCCTGCTCGATGACATCGAGAACGGCATTGGCCACCGCACAGGAGACCGCATTGCCGCCAAAGGTGTTGAAGTAGCGGAAGGCGTTGCGGAAGGTTGCCAATATCTCCCTTGATGTGACCACGGCGGCGACCGGATGGCCATTGCCCATCGGCTTGCCCATGGTGACGATGTCAGGAACGAAGCCGGCGCGCTGATGGCCCCAGAAATGGCTGCCGGTGCGGCCGAAGCCGGGCTGCACCTCGTCGGCGATGACCAGGCCGCCGGCTTGGCGCACCGCCGCAACGGCGTCGTCGAAGAAGCCGTTGGGAAGCGCCGGGAAGCCTTCATTGGCGAGCAGTGGACACAGGATCATGCCCGACAAGCCGATGCCGTCCTGCTCCAGCGAGGCAACCGCTTCGCGCACCGCGTCGCCAAAGGCCTTGCCGTTGGCCATCGCATCCGGGTGGCGATAGCTGTCCGGCGCCGGCACCAGCCTGATATGGCGGGCGCGGCCGCCGACCGGCGGCATGCGGGTGCTGAGCTGCGAAACCGCCGTCGTGTTGCCGTGGTAGGTGGCGTCGGTGGCAATGATGCCCATCTGGCCTGATGTCGCCTGCGCCATGCGCAGCGCGATGTCGTTGGCCTCGCTGCCGGTGCAAGTCAGGATGGCTGTGGACAGTCTGGCATCGAAGGTCGCGGTCAGCCGCTCGACATAGTCGAGGATGGCGGTGTGCAGGTAGCGCGTGTGGGTGTTGAGCAGGCTTGCCTGCCGGCACAAGGCCTCGACCACATGCGGGTGGCAGTGGCCGACATGGGCAACATTGTTGTAGGCGTCGAGATATCTGCGACCGTCGGCATCGTAGAGCCAGACTCCTTCGCCGCGCACCAGATGCACGGGCTCGTTATAGAACAATTGCGATTTTGCGCCGAGCAGTCGGGAACGCCGGCTAACCAGCGCTTCCTCGGCTATTTTTTCCTGCGATCTAACCATTTGCGTATCGAAACCCCGTTGTGTCAGCTAACCGTCAGACCTTCGACAGGCCCGCGTCCAGCGCCTCGCCGATCTTCGCGACATCGGCGGCGCTGATGATGAGCGGCGGCGACAGGATGATGGCGTTGCCGGAGACACGCAGCATGACGCCGGCTTCGTAGGCCGCCTCCGAAACCAAGGCCATGGTGTTCTTGTCGGCGGGCTTTTTCGTCGCTCGGTCCGAGACCAATTCCAGCGCCGCCATCAGGCCCTTGTAGCGGACGTCGCCGACGATGGCGTGTTTCGCCTTCAGCCCTTCCAGCACAGCCGCCAGTTCGATACCCCGCGCAGCCGCGTTCTCGTTCAGGCGCAAGCGCTTGGTTTCGGCAAGGGCAGCCAGCCCCGCCGCGCAGCCGACCGGGTGACCGGAATAGGTATAGCCGTGACCGATCGCACCGAAGCTCGTTTTATCCGCCTCGAAGACGTCGGCCACCTTGGCGCCAATCAGTGTGGCGCCGAGCGGGAAGTAGCCCGAGGTGATCGCCTTGGCGATGGTCATGAAATCCGGCTTCACGCCGGACAGCCGCGAGCCCGACCATGCACCGGTGCGGCCGAAGCCCGTCACCACCTCGTCGGCGATCAAAAGAATCTCGTGGCGGTCGCAGATTTCGCGCACCAGCGGCATGAAGGTTTCGTGCGGAACGATGACACCGCCGGCGCCGAGAACCGGCTCCATGATGAAAGCGGCGATGGTGTCGCCGCCCTGGAAGGCGATCTCGTCCTCCAGCGCCCTGGCGCACAGTCTTGCCAGCCGCGCCGGATCGGTCTCGTCGAAGGGGTTCCGGAAGGTCCAGGGTGCGGGAATGTGGAAGACGCCGGGCAGCAGCGGCTCGTAGTTGCGACGGAAATTGGCGTTGCCGTTGACCGAGGCGCCGCCGAAATGCGTGCCGTGATAGCCCTTCTTCAGGGCAAGGAATTTGGTGCGGTCGGCCTGGCCGCGGATCTTCCAATATTGCCTGGCCAGCCGCAGTGCCGTTTCGACCGAATCCGAGCCGCCCGAGGTGAAGAAGGTCCGCACCATGCCTTCAGGTTCGAACCATTCAGCGAGTTCGTAGGCGAGCTCTATCGACGGCCCAGTCGAGGTGCCGCGAAAGCCGGAATAGTAAGGCAGCACGCCAAGCTGGTCGGCGATCGCCTTCTTGATCGGGTCGCAGCTGTAACCGAGATTCACGTTCCACAAGCCGCCGACGGCATCGAGCACGATGTTGCCGGCGATGTCGGTGACCATGACGCCCTCGCCTTTCATGATCACCTTTGGCGGGTTGGCCCGCATCTCGGCCGGGTGCGCCATCGGATGCCAGATCGGCTTGGCGTTCGTCTCGGTGAGGAAATTGATATCGCGCATGGCAGGCTCCGCAGTGGTCTCAGAGGACGAGGTCGAAATGGCCGAGGGCTTCGGCATAGGAAAGTGCTGGCCGGGCAACGTCGAAATGAACCGTGCGCATGCCGGCGGCGCGACCTCCGTCGACATTGCGCTGCTGGTCGTCGACGAAGACGCAAGCACCGGCAGGCAGACCGAGCGCCTCGGTGACGAAGCCATAGGCGCGCGGGTCGGGCTTGAGGATACCGGTGTAGCTGGCGTCGACGACTGTGTCGAACAGGTCGAGCAACGGCAGGCGTCGGCGGAAGTCGGCGCCGTAGAACAGGTCGAGCTCGTTGGACAGGATCGCCAGGCGAAAACCGGCCGCGTGGACGGCGCGGATGGCGCGGTCGGCCTCTGGCCGCACCACCTTTTCCGGCTCGGCACCCCGCGCGCGCTGGACGAAGGTCTCCATCGCCTGCCAGTCCTCGCCGACGAGCCTGCCGACCTCGCTCGTCCGCGTGCGCCAGTAGTCGCGCTCGCTGATCTCGTCGGCCTGCATCGAACGCCACAGCGGATCGCTGTCGGGATCGAACGGCCCGCGCCATTGCAGCGTCCCCGGCGCGAGGCCGAGCGCCTGTTCGGTCAAGGCATGCGTCTCGAACAGCGTGCGGGTGACGACGCCGCCGAAATCGAGGACCAGCGCCTGGGCCGCAACACCGCTCACGCGGCCACCCCCTTCACCGGAATGCCGCGCGGGATGATGCCTTCCTCGACCCAGCGGTCGAAGATCTCGAGCGCCTTGACCACGAAGTCATCGCTGTTGATGTGGGCGTCGATCTCGTGGAACTCGACGTCGGCGGGAATGGCCCTGCGCATCTCATCAGCGAAGGCGGCGAGAGCTTCGGGCTCGTAAAGCGGCTCGCCCTGCACGTCCCATTCCTGGATACCGCCGGATGGCAGGATGAAGGCTGAGCGCCCTTTCGAGGCGCCGAGCTTGGCGGCAATGGTCCTGGCGACCTGACGGCGATCGTCGGCATCGACAGTGACCGAGCCGATAAGCCTGTTGTGGGCATGGAACGGTCGTTGCGAGAATTTAGCCGGCAAATCCTGCCAGGTCGGCAGGTCGACCATATCGACTGCGCCAGGGGCGGCGATCTGGGGAATGCCGCGGGCGCCGGCATTCTCCAGCCGGTCGGCACCGGAGCTGACGACAGAACCGGCGAGATGGTTGGTGATTTCCTGCAGGCTGAAGTCGAAGACGGCGCAGAAATGCCCTTGTCCTGCAATCGATTCGAAGGCGCGGCCGCCCATTCCGGTGGTATGGAACACGGCCACGTCATAGCCGCGCCGCTCAAGCGCTGGTTTCAGTGTCTTCATGTAGCGCAGGCAGCTGCTGCCGAGCGAGGTCATGCCGATGGTCGGCCCCGTAGCCTGCGCCGCGGCGCGCGACGCAAGAACGATCCTGGCCGCCCCGACGACCGCACCGCAGGCCTGCGACAGGACCAGCTTGCAGATGCTGTTGAGACCGTACAGCCCACCCGCCCAGAGGATCATCATCAGGTCGGGGGCGACACGCTCGGGCGGGATGAGGTGCGAATAGGCGATGGTCGAGACGACGAATTTCGGTACGCCGAGCGGCAGGCAAAGCGCCACGTCGAGCGCCAGATCGGTTCCCATCGATCCGCCGATGGCGATGAAGGCGTCGATTTCGCCGCTTTGGTGAAGCTTGCGCGCCAGCTGCACGGCGCCGCCGGCCATCAGCGTCATGGCGGTGTTCTCGTCGCCGCTCGAGACGATCTCCGATATCGTCACATCCACCGCGCGGGCAACGGCGTGCTTGTCGTGATCCGGGCTGTAGGGCGGGTCGCCCAGCACGCTGACATCCATCATCACGGCGCTGCCACCCGATGCCTCGATGCACTCTCTCATCAACTTGAGTTCGTCGGCCTTGGTGTCACCCGTGCCGATGACCAGGATACGGGGCGCCGTTGCCGTGTCTGCAGACATCAGGCCTGCCTCCTCAGTGTTTGCAGGTTTTCGCCATTGAGGCGCATCGAAATCTCCCGTGCCGCGGTCATGACTGCAAGCCCTCGCTCCGCGATGTCAGCCGCATTTGTCCTGGCCTTTGGAGCGGCCACCGCGATCGTGCCGAGTGCAAACCCATCCGCCGCACGGATTGCCGCCGCGACGCTGATGACGCCCTCTTCAAAACCCTGATCGCAGATCGAGTAGCCGCGATCGCGCGTCTCGCTAATGGATCTGGAAATGTCGGCCGGCTCGATCAGCGTATGCGCGGTGAAGGCATTGAGCGAACCCGTCAGGCATGCCCTGACGGTTTCGGCTCGGGCGAAGGCCAGATAGGCGATGCCAGAGGCGGTCGAATGCAAGGGGAGAAGCTGGCCGATATCGACATTGACCCGGTTTGACCGCGCGGGATGTTCGACATGGACGGTGACCAGCGTCTCGACGCCGAATTCCGATAGATGCACGGTCTCGGCCGTCGAGCTTGCGAGGTCGCGCACGAGGGGGACCGCTGTCTGCAGGAAGGGGAAGCGCGCCTCGCGAATGCGCGCCAGCCGCGACAGGCCGGCGCCGAGGCGATAATGCCGCGTGCCGGCATCCTGCTCGACGAAACCATGGCCGGTCAGGGACATCAGCAGCCGCCGCGTCGTTGCCTTGTCGAAGCCCGAGCGGCGCGCCAGTTCGGACAGTCCGAGTTCGGGCTCGTCGACGGTGAACAGCTCCAGAAGTGAAATCGCCTTGCCGACGGTGCCCAACTCAGCCTCCAAACTTCTGCAATCATTTAACGTGTGAATTAACTTGACAGGAAGTCGCTTTGTTTGCAAGTCTATATTCAAAATAAGGGTTCAAATAATGAACCGATATCCAGAGCGCGTGGGACAGGCCGATCGGCCATCAACAGGAGGGACCAATGTCAGCAGTTGCGGAACAGGCGCCGGCCAACAGGCTGCGTAAGAACAGTCTTGGCGTCGGCGCCATCACCTTCATGGTGATTTCGGCGGCAGCCCCGCTCACGGCAGTCGCCGGCGGCACGCCGCTCGGCATGCTGATGGGCAATGGCGCCGGCTTTGCCGGCACTTATCTCATCGTCACCATCCTGCTGCTGTTGTTCGCGGTCGGCTATGTGACGATGTCGCGTCATGTCGGCAATGCCGGCGCTTTCTATGCCTATGCGGCACGCGGGCTTGGCGGCCTGGCCGGCGGCGCCACGGCGCTGATCGCCATCCTGTCCTACAACGCCATGCAGATCGGCGTCATGGGCTTGCTGGGTGCGGCCACATCAGGCCTGTTCGCCGGCTGGGGCATCAACCTGCCCTGGTGGGTGTGGAGTTTCATCGCCATCGCGCTGGTCGCCGTGCTCGGCTACCGCCAGGTCGATCTGTCGGCCAAGATCCTGACGGTGCTGGTGTTGTGCGAATATCTGGTGGTGCTGGTCCTCGACATCGCCATCCTCAAGACCGGTGGCGATAGCGGCCTGTCGGCGGCACCGTTCAGCTGGCACCAGATCACATCAGGCGCGCCGGCCATCGCCATCCTGTTCTGCTTTGCCGCCTTCATCGGCTTCGAGGCGACGACCATCTATGCCGAGGAAGCCCGTGAGCCCGAAGTCACGGTTCCGCGCGCCACCTATTTCTCCGTCCTGCTGATCGGCGTCTTCTATATGCTTACGGCATGGCTGATGGCGGTCGGCGCCGGCGTTGACAAGCTGCTGCCGACGCTGCAGGGGCTGCAGGATCCGACGACCTTCCTGTTCGGCCTCTCCGACCGCTACGCCGGAACGGTGCTGTCGCAGGCGATGAGCATCCTGTTCGTGTCGAGCCTGTTTGCCGGCGTGCTGGCGTTCCACAATGCGGTTGCCCGCTACATCTATGTCTCGGGCCGCGAGAAGCTGTTGCCGCAGACGATAGGCGTGACGCATTCGGTGCACCAGAGCCCGCATGTCGCCTCGGTCATCCAGAGCGTACTCGCCGCAATCGTCGTCGGGCTGTTCGCGGTGCTAGGCCTCGATCCGGTGCTGGCGCTGTTTTCGTGGCTGACCAATGTCGCGACGCTCGGCGTCATCGTGATGATGGCGGTAGCCTCGCTTGCCGTGGTGATGTTCTTCCGTGCCAATCCGGCCCAGGAGAACGCGCTGAAGACCACCATCCTGCCCGGGCTGACCTTCATTGCTTTCGTCATCATCATCTACCTGATCGTCATCAATTTCGGCAGCCTGTCGGGAGCCGGCGGCTTCCTCGGCGTATTCCTGCCAGGACTGGTGCTGATCGCCGCGGTGGTCGGCCTGCTGCTGGCCAGTGCCTTGAAGAGCCGCGATCCCAAAGCCTTCGAAAATCTCGGCCAGCCGCTGAAGGATTGACGGAAGCAGAGGAGGGGCGGTTAAGCCGCCCTCCTCACCGCAAAGGAGTGGCGGCCTTGAGCTTTGCCGAGAATATCACCGTCGAGGCCTTGGAAGCCGATCCCTACCCGATCTATGCCGAGCTCAGGCGCAGCGCGCCAGTCGCCTTCGTGCCGGCGGTCAATCTGTGGTTCGTCACCCGCTGGAAGGATGTCGAGAGCGTCGCCAAGTCTCCCGACATCTTCTCCGCCGTCGTCGGTTCGTCGCCGGTCGAGCGCTCCTTCGGCAAGCCGACCATCCTGACCACCGATGGCGAGACGCACAAGCAATTGCGACAGGGCGTCGATCCTAAATACCGGCCGCGCACCGTCGCCGCCTATGCCGGCGACCTCGTGCGGTCGATCGCCGAACCTTTTCTCGACCAAATTGCGGAGCGCGGTTCGGCCGAGCTGATGGCCGATTATTTCGAGCCGGTGTCGACGCTCAGCCTGGCGCGCTCGCTGGGCCTTGCCGACATCGACATGCTGACGCTGCGCCGCTGGTTCTATGGCCTCGCCCAAGGCGCCATCAATTTCGAGAACGACCCGAAGCGGCAGCAAATCGCCGATGCGATCAGCGCCGAGGTCGGGAACGCCATCTTGCCGACGCTGGAGAGGCTTGCGCGTGCGCCTGACGACTCCGCGCTGTCGCATATGCTGCATGACGGCATGCCGGACGGCACGACACGGCCGATCGACTTCCTGATGCCGAGCATCAAGGTCATCCTGCTTGGCGGTATGCAGGAGCCCGGACATGGCGCCGGTTCGATCCTCGCCGGCCTGCTGGCGCATCCCGGGCAGTTGCGGCAGGTGCTGGACAATCCCGAGACCTTCGTGCCCAAGGCTGTCGACGAGGGCTTGCGCTGGGTGGCGCCGATCGGCACGCAGACGCGGCAGACGACGCGGGCGGTCGAGCTTGGCGGCGTGACGATCCCGGCAGGAGCCGCCGTCGCGGCACTTGTCTCCTCGGCAAGCCGCGACGAGAGCCGCTTTGCCGATCCCGACCGCTTCGACATCAACCGCGACGAAGGCAACCATGCCGCCTTCGGCTTCGGCCATCATTTCTGTTCGGGCCGGTTTTTCGCACGCGAGCAGATGTGCCTTGCGGTAAGGCTGCTGCTCCTGCGCTTCCCCGATCTCAGCCTGGTGCCGGGCCAGGAACCGGTGTTTCGCGGCTGGGAGTTCCGGGCGCCAACCACATTGCATGTTTCCCTGGGAGTCCGTCGCCAATGATCAGTCAGAATGCCATCGACACGCTGCGCAAGACGGAGATCGGCGCGCGGGGCTTGTTCATCGATGGCGCACAGACCGAGGCAACAAGTAGCGCCTCTCTGCCGGTGACGTCGCCGATCGACGGCCGGCCCTTTGCCAGCATCGCCGACGGCAATGCCGCCGACATCGACCGTGCCGTCAAGTCGGCGCGCAAGGCGTTCGAGAAGGGTTCGTGGTCGCGCGCAGCACCCGCCTTCCGCAAAAAGGTGCTGACGAGGTTTGCCGAACTGGTCGAACAGCATGCCGATGAACTCGCCGTGCTCGGTGTGCGCGACAACGGCACCGAGATCGGCATGGCCTACAAGGCCGAACCGCTCTCCGCGGCGGGCACCATCCGCTACTACGCCGAGGCGATCGACAAGATCTATGGCGAGATCGCGCCGACGGCCGACAATGTGCTCGGGCTGATCCACAAGGAGCCGCTCGGCGTCGTCGGCGTCATCGTGCCATGGAATTTTCCGCTGATGATCGGCGCCTGGAAGATCGCGCCGGCGCTGGCCGCCGGCAATTGCGTGGTGGTCAAGCCGCCGGAGATTGCTTCGCTGACGCTGCTTCGGCTGGCGGAGCTGGCCAGCGAGGCGGGGCTTCCCGCCGGCGTCCTCAATGTCGTCACCGGCCGTGGCGCGGTCACCGGCGAGGCGCTCGGGCTGCATATGGATGTCGACGCCATCGCCTTCACCGGTTCGGGGCCGGTCGGCCGGCGGCTGCTCGAATACTCCGCGCGGTCCAATCTGAAGCGCGTCTTCCTCGAACTCGGCGGCAAGTCGCCCAACCTCGTGTTTGCCGACGCCCCGGACCTGAAGCAGGCGGCGATCGTCTCGGCCAACGGCATCTTCCGCAACTCCGGCCAGGTCTGCGTCGCCGGCTCACGCCTTCTGGTCCAGGCGGCCGTCTATGATCGTTTCATGGACGAACTGCTGTTGGCAACCACGCGGCTGAAAGTCGGCGATCCGCTCGACCTCGCCAGCGACGTCGGCGCGGTGTCCAGCGCCGAACAATTGGAGAAGAATCTCCGCTTCGTCGTCAAGGCCACCGAGGAAGGTGCCCATCTGGTCACCGGCGGCGAACGCATCCTGACAGAGACCGGCGGCAGCTACATGGCGCCGACCATATTCGAGAACGTCACGCACGACATGCAGCTTGCGCGCGAGGAGGTGTTCGGGCCGGTGCTCGGCGTCATGCGCTTCGAGACCGAGGAGGAGGCCGTGCGGCTTGCCAATTCGACCGTCTACGGGCTTGCCTCGGCGGTGTGGACCGCCAACCTTTCCACCGCGCACCGCATGGTGCGGGCCATCAATGCCGGCGTCGTCCACGTCAACACCTATGGCGGCGCCGACATCACCGTGCCGCTCGGTGGCGTCAAGCAGTCCGGCTTCGGCCGCGACAAGTCGCTGCACGCGCTGGAGAAATATTTGGAGCTCAAGACCGCGTGGATCGCGCTTTGAGACCGACCGCAGCGCTGATCTCCTTCCGAATCTGACCTTCTCACCGAGATGCCCGGGATCGCCTTGCATCCGGCTGCGGTCCGCCGAGCGCCGGTCTTGTTCTCTCTTCGTTGAAATTTTTGAGAGAATATTCCCGGCTTTGACGAGAACGGCGAAACACGTTCTTTGATATAATCGATAGAATTTCTGACGATGTAACCAAGGCTAGGCAGTCGGCTTGGCCGCATGACTTCACAACCGCAGAGATCAATCATGACCGACTTCAAAGACACTTTGCCATCTTCCCTTTGGTCACCCCTCAACCGGCGCAGTGGCCTTGCTCTGCTGTTTGCCTCGGCCGTCGCGATCGGCAGCCTGATGGCGCCCAATGCGTCGTTCGCCGAAGACAAGAAGGCGATCAAGGTCGGCATCATCAGCGGCGAGGATGAGGATGTCTGGCGCGTCGTCGTCGCCCAGGCGGCCGAAAAGGGCCTCGCCATCGAGACCGTGGTGTTCAACGACTATACCCAGCCCAACGAGGCGCTGGAGCGGGGCGAGATCGACGCCAACGCCTTCCAGCACCAGCCCTATCTCGACAACCAGATCAAGACGCAAGGCTATCACATCGTCCGCGTCGGCTACACCGGCGTCTGGCCGATCGGCCTCTACTCGAAGAAGTACACCAAGGTCGCCGACCTGCCCGAGGGCGCGGTCATCGGCGTGCCGAATGACCCGTCCAACGAAGGCCGGGCGCTGCGCGTGCTGCAGAACGAGGGCGTGATCAAACTGAAGGACGGCACCGGCATTCTGGCCACCACCGCCGACATCGCCGAGAATGCGAAGAAGGTGGTGATCAAGGAACTCGACGCCGGCATCGTCGGCCGCTCGGTAGAGGATCTCGACGCCGCCGTGGTCAACACTGACTGGGCGCTGAAAAGCGGCCTGACGCCGGAAAACCGGATCGCACAGGAGCCCATTGCCGACAACCCCTACCGCAACTTCATCGCGGTGAAGGCCGGCAATGAAAACGAGGCCTGGGTGAAGACGCTGGTGGCCTCCTATCAGAACGAGGCTGTGAAGGCCGAGTTCGACAAGGTCTACAAGGGCACCGGCCTCAGCGCCTATTGATCCGATCCTCGGCCGGAAGCCCGGTTCGAGAGCAACAGCGGTCCGCGCCCAGGCGCGGGCCGCGATTGCGTTTTCGAGAACAGGAACATTCATGAACCAGCATATCACGGCATCCGGGGAGACCGCCGATCCGACCCATGCCCGGCCCGGTGCGTCTCAGGACGTCGTGCGCCTTGTCGATCTGAAGCGCCGCTTCGGTGTGACGGCGGCGCTCGACGGCATCTCGCTGACCGTGCGCAAGGGCGAGATCCTCGGCATCATCGGCCGCAGCGGCGCCGGCAAATCGACGCTGATCCGCTGCCTGAACGGGTTGGAGCGGCCAGATTCCGGCGAGGTGTTCATCGAAGGCCGCGAGATCAGCCGGCTCGGCGAGCGCGACCTGCAGCCGCTGCGGCGGCGCATCGGCATGATCTTCCAGCATTTCAACCTGCTGTCGGCCAAGACGGTCGAGGACAATGTGGCGCTGCCGCTGAAGATCGAAGGGCGTCCCAAAGCCGAACGACTGGCACGCGCCGCCGAACTGCTCGATCTCGTCGGCCTGTCCGAGAAAGCAAAAGCCTATCCGGCGTCGCTGTCGGGCGGCCAGAAGCAGCGTGTCGGCATCGCCCGGGCGCTCGCCGCACGGCCAGCGCTGCTGCTGTCGGACGAGGCGACCTCGGCACTCGACCCGGAGACGACGCGGTCGATCCTCGCGCTGCTCAAGGATATCAACCGGCAGCTCGGCCTGACCATCCTGCTGATCACCCACGAGATGGAGGTGATCCGCTCGATCGCCGACCGCGTGGCGGTGATCGATGCCGGGCGCATCGTCGAGGAAGGCCCGGTCTGGTCGGTGTTCGCCGACCCGCGCTCGGACGTCACCAGAAGCCTGCTTGGCGCCATCAGGCCGCAACTGCCGGCCGAGCTGACAGCCCGGCTGCTGCCCGCGGCCGGCGCCGAGACGATCCTGCGCGTCGACGTGGCTGGCGAGGCGGCAAGCGGCCCGCTGCTGTCCGATCTTGCCACTGCTGTTCCAGGCTCTTTCCGCCTCGTCCATGGCGGCATCGACCATATCCAGCAGCAGCCCGTCGGCACACTGTTCCTTTCTGTTCCCGGCAGCGATGCAACCCATCTCGCCGAAATCATCACATTCCTGAAGGCCCGCCAGGCGCGGGTGGAGGTGCTTGGCCATGTCGCCAGTCCTGTTTGAGCTTCTGCTGCGTTCGATCTGGGAAACCGTGCTGATGACCGCCGCCTCCGGCTTCATCTCACTGGTGTTCGGCCTGCCGCTCGGGCTCGCATTGATCGCCACCGAACGCGGCGGCATTGCCGAGAGCCTATGGGTGAACCGGGCGCTCGGCGCCGTCATCAACGGCTTCCGCTCGGTGCCTTTCATCATCCTTCTGGTGGCACTGATCCCGGTGACGCGACTGATCGTCGGCACCTCGATCGGCACATGGGCGGCGATCGTGCCGCTGTCGATCGCAGCCACGCCCTACTATGCGCGCATCGCCGAAGTGTCGCTGCGCGAGGTCGACCACGGCCTGATCGAGGCGGCGCGCGCCATGGGCGGCAACCGCTGGACGATCATCCGCGAGGTGCTGGTGCCCGAAGCCCTGCCCGGCATCGTCGCCGGCTTCACGGTCACGCTGGTGACGCTGATCGGCGCGTCGGCCATGGCCGGCGCCATCGGCGCCGGCGGCCTCGGCGACCTCGCCATCCGCTATGGCTACCAGCGCTTTGAGACCTCGGTGATGATCGCCGTGGTGATCGTGCTGATCATCCTGGTCTGCGGCATCCAGTGGGTAGGGGATCGTCTGGTGGCGAGGCTGGACCGGAGGGGGTGAGCCCGCTAATTAGGCTCGGACAGGATGGGGGCGAGGCCCCACGACTTCGTCATCCACGGGCGAAGCAGGAGCGAAGCGACGTCGCGGAGACCCGAGGATCCATGCCGCGACCTTAGTCGTGGAACGCAGCCGAGCAGAATTCTGCACCGTGGTGACGCGTTGGAGTCGCGGCATGGATCCTCGGGTCTGCGCTGCGTCGCTACGCTCCTTGCTTCGCCCGTGGATGACGAAGCGATGAGCGCGTTTTAGCTAATCGCGAAGGTCCGCGGCCCGCCGGCCAAGCGTCTAGCCGCGCAACCTAACCCCCTCCGGATCGAAGAACGGGATCTGCGCCACGACCGCGCGTGTCGGCCTGCCATCGATGTCGATGCTGAGTTCTGTGCCGAGGGCAGCAAAGGGCAGCCGCAGATGCGCCGTGGCCAGCACCTTCCCGAGGGAATAACCGTGGTCACTGTAGGTGACCACACCGGCGTCCTCGCCATCGGCCAGGACCCTGGCGTCGGTCGCGGCCGGCCTGTCACCGTCGAGGATCAGCCCGACCCATTGCTCGTCAAGGCCCTTGTCGCGGACCTTGAGCAGCGCTTCGCGGCCGACGAAATCGCCCTTGTCGAACTTGATCCAGCGGTCGAGGCCGACATGGAACGGCGTGCGCCTCTCGTCCATGTCGATGCCATGCGCCGGATAGGCCTTTTCCAGCCCGAGCGTGAACATCGCCAGCACGCCGTAAGGCTTCAGGCCAAAGTCACGACCGGTACGCATCAGTGCCTCCCAGACGGAGGCTGCCTCGTCGGCCGGTATGAACAGTTCGAAGCCAAGTTCGCCGGTGACGCCGGTGCGCGAGATCAGCACCCGCGTGCCGTTGATATGGCCTGACGTGAACGACCAGCGCTTCAACCCATCCAGATCTGCATCCGCAACCAGCGCCTTCAGCAGATTGCGCGAGCGCGGTCCCTGGATGGTCGGGAAAGCGATGGCAGCTGTGATGTCAGTGACATAGGCCTTGCGCCTGCGCAAGATGCAACAGCCAGGGCAGCATCTTGAGGCGGTTGACGGAGCCGGTGACCAGCATGAAATGCTCCGGCGCCAGCCGGAACACGGTGAGGTCATCCATGATGCCACCATCCTCGCGGCAGACGGTGGAGTAGCGGACCTGGCCCGGCTTCATCGCCGCGGCGTCATTGACGATGACATGGTTGACCAGCGCCTCGGCATCCGGCCCCTTGATGTCCATCTTGCCCATCGTGCTGAGATCCTGCACGCCGACATTTCTGCGGGTGTTCAGGTGCTCGTCAGCAATGCCGGAGTAATATTTGGCCGAGATGAAATCGCCGCCGACCCGACCCATGGTCGCGCCCAGTCCGACGATGCTGCTATAGAAGGGGGAGCGCCGCTCAGCCAACGAAGTCTCCATTGTTTGCCGACGGGAAAAATACGAGCTTTTGCATCGTCAGCAGAGACGGAAACGACATGCCTTGGCGGTGCATCAGCCGGCGCGCTGCTTGTCCGTCGCTTTCCGGGCGATGGCGAGTTCGCCTGCCGACAAGACCACCCCAAATTTTTCGCTGGCTTCCTCTGGCGTGTAATAGCCCAACGCCACGTCGCGCAGCACCAGATCGGGATCGCGCTCACGCGGATCGCCATAGCCGCCGCCGCCCGGCGTGCCGACGCATACGCGATCTCCCGCCTTCAGCGCAATATCCTGCTCCTTGGAGAGGTGCGGCGGAACATGTTCCTCGCCGTTGCGGAAAACGGTCACTGTGTTGACCGCGCCGTCCTTGCCGCCGAGCGCGCCTTGCGGGCCGAAACGGCCGTGGTCCATGACGAAGGAGGCGCGGGCATCGCCGCGCAGGATCTCGACCTCATAGGCGAGGCCAAAACCGCCGCGATGCTTGCCTGCGCCGCCGGATCCCTGACGCAAAGCGTAGCGGCGGTAAAGCACCGGGAATGCCTGTTCCATGATCTCGACCGGCGGCGACTTGGAAATGCCGATGGTCGAGCAGCCATTTGTCAGCCCATCATGGCCTGAATTGCCGCCGTAGCCGCCGCCGGAGATCTGGTACATGACGTAGTCGCGGCCCCGCGCCGGATCGTTGCCGCCGAGCGCGAAATTGCCGCTGGAGCCGGCCGGAGCCGCCGTCACCTTGTCCGGCACTGCTTGCACCATGGCCGCGAACACCGCCTCGGCGATGCGCTGCGACACTTCGGCGGCGCAGCCCGAGACGGGGCGCGGGTATTTCGCGTCGAGGAAAGTGCCTTCCGGCCGTTTGACGATCAGCGGCTCAAACGCGCCAGCGCTGATCGGCACATCCGGGAAAATGTGACGCATGGCCAGATACACGGACGACAAAGTGGTCGCCAGCACGCTGTTCATCGGTCCGGCGCAGGGTTTTGACGAGCCTGTGAAGTCGAAGGTCAGCGTGTCGCCCTGTTTCTCGACGGCGAGCGCAATGGTCAACGGCTCGTTGATCACCCCATCGGAATCGACAAACGCCTTGGAATGGTAAGTGCCGTCGGGAATGGCTGAGATGTTGGCGCGCATCTGCTCCGCGGCGCGGCGGCGCAGTTCGGCGATCGCCTCGACAACAGTTTCGTCGCCGTAACGATCTAGGATTCCGTTGAGCCGGTCCTGGCCGATCAGCAATGCGGCCGCCTGGGCCCGGATATCGCCGATGCGCTGGTCGGCGACACGGATGTTGGAACAGATGATGGCGTAGATCTCTGGGTCGAGCACGCCCTTCTTGAACAGTTTGACCGGCGGCAGCCGCAGCCCTTCCTGCTCGACAGCCGTTGCCGATGCGGAAAACCCGCCCGGCACAGAACCGCCGATATCCGGCCAGTGGCCGGTGTTGGACAGCCAGCAGAATATCTTGCCGTCCCGGTAGACCGGCATGGCAAAGCGCACATCCATCAGATGCGTGCCGCCGAGATAGGGATCGTTGACGATGTAGATGTCGCCCGACTCCGGGGCCAAGCAGCGGCCGTCGGCGATCATTTCGATCACCGTTTTGGTCGAATACTGCATGACGCCGACGAACACCGGCAAGCCCTGGCTGCCTTGCGCTATCAGCGAGCCATCGACGGCCGAATAAATGCCATCGGAGCGGTCGTTGGCCTCGGCGATCACAGGCGAGAAGGCGGCGCGCGAAAAGGTCAGGTCCATCTCGTCGCAGACCTGCTGCAACGCTGCCTGGAGGACCGAAAGGGTGATGGCGTCGAGTTTTGCCATATCAGGCCTCGCCAATGTCGATGATGATGTTGCCGTCGGAGTCCGAACGCGCCCGGTCGCCGGGTTCGAGCACGGTGGTGGCGTCCATCTGTTCGAGGATTGCCGGGCCTTCGATGACCGCGTCAAGCGGCAGCTTTTCACGCGCATACACCGGTGTGTCGTGCCAGCGGCCGGCATACCAGACCGGCCGGATCTCGCGCCGCGCCTCGTCGAGCGTCGTTGCGCGTCCGGCCGGGTCGATCAGCCGGGAAAGATCGATCGCCGGACGCACGCCGGTCACCGAGGTGTTGAGATTGACGAGGTTGGCGCGGATTTCCGGCAATTCGACCTTGAAGCGGGCGAAATATGCCTTTTCGAACAGCTGCTGCAGCGTTGCCCGCGTCACCGATGACGATGGCAGCGGCACGTTGATGATGTGGGTCTGGCCGACGAATTGCATGTCGGCGGAGTGCGTGACGCGGATCGTCTCCGGCTTCACCGCTTCCTTGCCAATCAGCTCCTCACCTTCGTTTCGGTGCCGTTCCAATACAGCGTGAAGCCGGGCTTCGTCGAGCACCGACACTGGCTGATTGATCGTGTTGACGAAGTCGTGGCGCAGATCGGCGACGACGCAGCCGAGCGCGTTGGTGATGCCGGGACGCGCGGGCACCAGCACCTTGGGCAGGCCGAGTTCGCGCGCCAGGGCGGTCGCGTGCAGCGGACCGGCGCCGCCAAAGGCGAACAGCGCGAAGTCGCGCGGGTCGTGGCCGCGCGATACCGAGACCATACGAATGGCGCCCGCCATCTTCATATTGCCCAACCGCAGCACCGCGCCCGCCGCCTCGACGCCGGACAAGCCGGTCGCCTTGCCGATCTTGTCCTCGAAAATGCCGGTGACGCGCTCTGATGTGACCGGGTTTTCGACCGCCAGCAATTTCTTCGGCGCCAGCCGGCCGAGCACCAGGTTGGCGTCGGTGATGGTCGGCTCCAAGCCGCCGCGCCCGTAACAAATCGGGCCGGGATTGGCGCCGGCGCTTTCCGGACCGATCTGGATCAGGCCGGCCGCGTCGACGCGGGCGATCGAGCCGCCGCCGGCGCCGACCGTGTGCACCGCCACCATCGGCACGTGGATCGGCATCGCGTATTCGATCTCGATCTCGTTCGACACAGCCGGCTCGGCATTGCGGATCAGCGCCACGTCGGTGGAGGTGCCGCCCATGTCATAGGTGACGAGGTTTTCGAAGCCGGCGCGCTTGCCTGTATAGGCAGCGGCGATGACACCCGAGGCCGGACCGGACATCACCGTCTTGGCCGATTCACGTGTGACGAAGCGGGCCGAGATCATGCCGCCATTGCCGTTCATGATCAGGAAGTCGCGGGCATAGCCTTTTGCGCCCAATTCCTTGCGCAACCGCTCGACATAGCGCTCAAGGATCGGCTGCACCGAGGCGTTTACCGAGGCGGTGACGCCGCGCTCGAATTCGCGCGCTTCCGACAGCAGCGCATGGCCCGCCGTGATGTAGCCGTTCGGCCAGAATTCGGCGGCAATTTCGGCGGCGCGCCGCTCATGCGTCGGGTTGGCGTAGGAATGCAGAAAATGGATGACGAGGGATTCGCAGCCGGCCGCGATCAGCGTCTTTACCGCCTCGCGCATTTCCGCTTCGTCAAGCGGCGTGCGTATCGCGCCCGACGCTTCGACGCGCTCCGAGACTTCGAGCCGCAGATTGCGCGGAATGATCGGCACAAAGTTGCCGGTCATGCCATAGGCCTGCGGCCGTGTCCGCCGGCCAAGCTCGATCACGTCGCGAAAGCCGCGCGTGGTGATCATGCCGGTCTTCGCCAGCCGGCGCTCGAGCACCGCATTGGTGGTGGTGGTCGTGCCATGCACGATGAGGTCGATGCCGTCGATGGCAAATCCGGTGGCGCCGAGCGCTGAAACGACGCCGAAGGCCTGGTTGTCGACCGTGGTCGGAGTCTTGGCTAGATACACCCTGCCACCGTCGCGCCCGTCGATCAGGAGCAGGTCGGTGAAGGTGCCGCCGACGTCGATACCGGCAACGACATTTCCCAGGGAATCATGCGCTTGCGCCGAAAAATTCTCTTCCATTGTCGAAACCCGAAATGCGCGGACTACGGATATGCGTCAGTTTGGAAAGCTGTTTTAAGCGAGCACCTTGACGCAAATATCGTTTGTATACTAATAAATTCGGGACACAAGAGCTTGCCGCTTTGGAGTGTGCAAACAGCACGTCGGGACCTGAATGGTTCGGGCGCGCAGGTGAAGGTTTGGCGCCCACGTCCGCAGTTGGGCCAGAAGGTTGGATTTGATGAACACCACATCCGCGCTCAACACCGCCGGTGCCCGCCCGCTGCAATTCCCGATTCCGGCCAATGTCTATGCCGAAACCGTCGTCTCGGTGAAGCACTACACCGATCGGCTGTTCTCGTTCCGGATAACCCGTCCGCAGTCGCTGCGCTTCCGCTCCGGCGAGTTCGTCATGATCGGCCTGCCCAATGCCGAGAAGCCGGTGTACCGCGCCTATTCGGTGGCAAGCCCGGCCTGGGACGAAGAGCTGGAATTCTTCTCGATCAAGGTGCCGGACGGCCCGCTGACCTCGGAGCTGCAGAAGATCCAGGTCGGCGACACGGTCATCATGCGCCAGAAGTCGACCGGCACGCTGGTGGTCGACGCGCTGACCCCGGCCAGGCGGCTGTTCATGATCTCGACCGGCACCGGCATCGCGCCCTTCGCCAGCCTGCTGCGCGACCCCGACACTTACGAGAAATTCGAGCAGGTGATCCTGACCCACACATGCCGCGACAATGCGGAACTGACCTACGGCCAGGAGCTGGTGGCGGCGCTGGAAAGCGACCCGCTGATCGGCGAACTGACCGGCGGCCGCGTCACGCTCTACAATTCGACGACCCAGGAAGAGTCGGCACGCATGGGCCGCATCACCGCGCTGATCGGCTCCGGCAAGTTCTACACCGATCTCGGCATCGAGAAGCTCAATCCGGAAACGGACCGCATCATGATCTGCGGCTCGATGCACATGCTCAGGGATGTCAAGGAGCTGGCCGAAAGCCTCGGCTTCGAAGAAGGTTCGCTGCATCATCCGGCGACGTTCGTGGTCGAGCGCGCCTTCGTCGGCTGAGGTCTTCGCCTCACTCAGAAATCGGATTTTGACCTTTCGGTCAAAAAACAAGCTGCTTTTGTGGCCTTTTTCAGCTATGAGCGCCCTAAGGACTCGTGAAGCGTCAATTCACGGGCTATCTTCGGCGCACGTCGCTGAATGAAAGGGCAGGAGATGAGCAGCACAATCCGCGAAGCCGATCTTGGCACGAAGGTGACGCCGCTGCCCGCGCGTGCCGCCGCCAATACCCCCGTCCCGCACGACCATCGTATTGCGCGCAATCCAGGCATGAAGCTCGACCTCGGCTTCATGGAATCGGTGCGCAGCGTCAACCGCTCGGCGCTGGAACGCCGTGTCGCCAGCCTGACCAAGCGGCGATCGATCAAGGCCGACAATCAGGCGGCCTGGCTGCTGCGCGCCGTCGCCTGCATGGATTTGACGACGCTGAATTCCAATGACACCGAGGAGCGCGTGCGCCGGCTCTGCGCCAAGGCGATCAATCCGTTCCGCCGCGACATCGTCGAGGGTCTCGGCATTGCGGGTGAAACCATCCGCCCCGCGGCCGTCTGCGTCTACCATCCCTTCGTGGCCACCGCCGTCGAGGCCGTGCGCGGCACCGGCATCCATGTCGCCGCCGTCTCCACCGCCTTTCCGCATGGCCTAGCGCCACTGTCGACACGCCTGCAGGAAATCGAGGCCTCGGTCCGCGACGGCGCCGACGAGATCGACGTCGTCATTCCGCGCGGGCTGGTGTTCGGCGCCAAGTGGCGGGAACTTTACAATGAAATCGTCTCGATGCGCGCCGCCTGCGGTGACGCGCATCTGAAGGTCATCCTGGGCACCGGCGACCTCGCCACGCTGCGCAATGTCATGCTGGCCTCGATGGTGGCGATGATGGCGGGTGCCGATTTCATCAAGACCTCGACCGGCAAGGAGAGCGTCAACGCGACGCTGCCCGTCGGCCTCGCCATGGTGCGCGCCATCAGGGCCTATTTCGAGGAGACCGGCTACCTCATCGGCTTCAAGCCGGCCGGCGGCATTTCGACGGCCAAGGCCTCGCTCGACTGGCTGGTTCTGATGAAGGAGGAGCTCGGCCGGCCATGGCTGGAGCCCGAGCTGTTCCGCTTCGGCGCGTCGAGCCTCTTGACCGACATCGAGCGCCAGCTGGAGCACCATCTGACCGGCCACTATTCGGCCAATCATCGCCACGCGATGGCATAGGGATCGGGCTAAGGCTTTGAACGTGGAGTTCCTTCGCGCCCCCCTCTGTCCTGCCGGACATCTCCCCCACTTGTGGGGAGATTGGCCGTCATCGACGATTTCGCCAATTGCCGAGGTTGCAGGAGGCGAGCCGACAGGCGCGAAGGCCGATCTCCCCCTCGTGGGGGAGATGTCCGGCAGGACAGAGGGGGGCGCGAAAGAACGCCTTCCAAGACAATAATCTGGAGCGATCCATGAACATTCTCGACCGCTATCACGCCATGGACTACGGCCCGGCGCCGGAAGCCCGCAACGAGGCCGACGCCTGGCTTGCCGCGCGCGATTTCGGCAAGGCGCTGTTCATCGACAGCGCCTGGAAAGCAGCGTCCGGCGGCAAGACTTTCGAGACCAGCGAGCCGTCATCCGGCAAGCTGCTGGCGAAAGTGTCCGACGCCAGTGCCGCCGATATCGACGCGGCGGTTGCTGCCGCCGCCAAGGCGCTGCCGAAGTGGTCGGCGTCCTCCGGCTATCAGCGCGCCAAGGTGCTTTATGCCATTGGCCGTGCCATGCAGCGCCATCAGCGCCTGTTCGCGGTGCTGGAGACAATCGACAATGGCAAGCCGATCCGCGAAAGCCGCGACATCGACGTGCCGCTGGCGATCCGCCATTTCATCCATCATGCCGGCTGGGCGCAGGCGCTGGATAGAGATTTCCCCGGCCACAAGGGTGTCGGCGTCGTCGGCCAGATCATCCCGTGGAATTTTCCGCTGCTGATGCTGGCCTGGAAGATCGCGCCTGCACTCGCCGCCGGCTGTACGGTGGTGCTGAAGCCGGCCGAATTCACGCCGCTGACATCAATCCTGTTTGCCGAGATCTGCGAGCGCGCCGGCGTGCCGAAAGGCGTCGTCAACATCGTTCAGGGCGGCCCGGAAGCCGGCGCCGCCATCGTCAACCATCCCGGCGTCCAGAAGATCGCCTTCACCGGCTCATCCGAGGTCGGCAAGATCATCCGCAAGGCAACCGCCGGCTCGGGCAAGAAACTGTCGCTGGAGCTCGGTGGTAAGTCGGCCTTCATCGTCTTCGAGGACGCCGATCTCGACAGCGCCGTCGAAGGCCTGGTCGACGGCATCTGGTTCAACCAGGGCCAGGTCTGCTGCGCCGGCTCGCGCCTGCTGGTCCAGGAAGGCATCGCCGACGCCCTGATCGCCAAGGTCAAGACGCGAATGAGCCGACTGCGCGTCGGCAGCCCGCTGGACAAGAACACCGATATCGGCCCACTGGTCGATTTGACCCAGCTCGACCGGGTCAAGGGTCTGGTCGCCGAAGGCGCCAGACAAGGCGCCGTCTGCTGGCAGCCGGATGCGGCGCTGCCGTCCTCCGGCCATTATCATCTGCCGACGCTCGCCGCCGGTGTTTCGCCGGCTAATATTCTTGCTCAAGAGGAAGTGTTCGGCCCGGTGCTGGCGACCATGACCTTCCGCAACACCGAGGAAGCAATCGAGCTCGCCAACAACACGCGCTACGGGCTCGCCGCCTCGGTATGGAGCGAGAACGTCAACCTCGCTTTGCATGTCGCGCCGCAACTGAAGGCCGGCGTCGTCTGGGTCAACGGCACCAACATGTTCGATGCCGCCTGTGGTTTTGGCGGCTACCGCGAGAGCGGTTTCGGCCGCGAGGGCGGGCGCGAGGGCATGTTCGAGTATCTCGCGGCGAAACTGCCGCTTGGCCCGGTGATCAAGCCGGCGACGATCTCGGCGCAACCCGTCGAGCAGGCGGACGGCTCGACCATAGATCGCACGGCAAAACTGTTCATCGGCGGCAAGCAGGTACGACCGGACGGCAATTACTCGCTGGCCGTCGCCACCGCCAAGGGCAAGCTTGCCGGCGAAGTCGGGCTCGGCAGCCGCAAGGATATTCGCGATGCCGTCTCCGCCGCCCGTGCCTGCAAGGCATGGCCGGAGGCGACCGCCTACAACCGCTCGCAGGTGCTTTATTATCTGGCCGAGAACCTTTCCGGCCGCGCCGCCGAGTTTGCCGCCCGCCTCACCGAGCTGACCGGCGCCAGCGCCAAGGCCGCCCGGGAAGAAGTAGAACAGTCCATAGAGCGGCTGTTCCTCTATGCCGGCCTTGCCGACAAGTTCGAGGGCCGCGTGCACCAGCCGCCGGCGCGCGCTGTCACGTTGGCACTGCATGAACCGGTCGGTGTCGTCGGCATCGTCGCGCCTGATACCGCGCCGCTGCTCGGCCTGATCTCGCTGGTCGCACCGGCGCTGGCCATGGGCAACACGGTGGTCGCGGTGCCGTCCGAGCGCTATCCGCTGCTGGCGACCGATCTCTACCAGGTCATCGAGTATTCCGACGTTCCTGCCGGCGCCATCAACATCGTCACCGGCCGCACGGCCGAACTTGCCGGCGTGCTGGCCAAGCACGACGATGTCGACGGGCTGTGGGTGTTCGCCGATGCCGAGACCTGCGCCAAGGCGGAAGCCGAGTCCATCGGCAACCTCAAGCGCGTCTGGAGCGGCAATGGCTGCGGCCTCGACTGGGCGTCCGACGAGACAGCCGGCGATGCCTTCCTGCGCCGCGCCGTCGAGGTGAAGAATGTGTGGGTGCCCTACGGCGATTGAGCCATGGGGCTGCCGCGATGGTGATCGTGTTCGGGGCTTGACGCCCGGACCTATGTTCTTTAACGAGAAAAAACATTTTTATCTGTGAACTGACAACGGCGCAGGCCGCATGATCGCGCGTGACTGGCACATGACGCCTTGGCCAGCCGCAGGTAGATGCGGATCGACCCAAGCGGATGAGGAGAACAGCATGGCGGATCTGGCAGGCAAGGTCGTTGTCATCACGGCAGCGGCGCAAGGCATCGGCAAGGCGAGCGCGCTGGCCTTCGCCAAGGCAGGTGCTGTCGTCCATGCCACCGACATCAACGAGGCCCTGCTGGCGGAACTCGCCAAGACATCAGGCATCAAGACCCGCAAGCTCGACGTGCTCAATGATGAGGCCGTCAACGCCGCCTTTGCCGAGATCGGTGTCGTCGACGTGCTGTTCAACTGCGCCGGCTTCGTCCACTCGGGCTCGATCCTGGAGATGAAAGACGCCGATCTCGATTTCGCGCTGAACCTCAATGTCCGCGCCATGATCCGAACCAGCCGGGCTGTGCTGCCCGGTATGCTGGAACGCGGCGACGGATCGATCATCAACATGGCCTCGCTGGCCAGCTCGACCAAGGGCGTGCCCAACCGCTTCGTCTACGGTCTGACCAAGGCGGCCGTCATCGGCCTGACCAAGGCGATCGCCGCCGACTATGTCGGCAAGGGCATACGCTGCAACGCCATTTGCCCCGGCACGGTCGAGAGTCCGTCGCTGCAGGACCGCATGCATGCGCAAGGCGACTACGATGCCGCCCGCGCCGCCTTCATCGCCCGCCAGCCGATGGGCCGGCTCGGCACGCCGGAAGAAATCGCCGATCTCGCCGTCTATCTGGCCGGCGCCACCTATACGTCCGGACAGGCCTACAATATCGACGGCGGCTGGTCGATCTAGAGCGCCGTCCCTGGGGCTGAAGATGAGAGTTGGCTCGGACAAAAGATCGCTTTGAGCGGAAGACGGAAACGAGTTCGCGCTCAAGAAGATCGGTACCTTGTTCCGAAGGTCTGAAAATGATGGTTCGCCCGACACCAAGCGTGGCATCCACGCTTGCCCGGCCCCCATCCACTGGCTAGGTTCCGCCCGCCCAGGAACCACGTCGTCGCGGCGACGGAGCGAAATTGTAAACGGCCGTTGGCCGCAATCAGGAGAAGATGCATGAAACTGCTGCGCTATGGCGAGGTGGGTAGCGAGCGCCCAGGTCTGCTCGATGCGGACGGCACCATTCGCGATCTGTCCGCTCACGTCACCGACATCGGCGGCAAGGCACTCGATCCGGCGTCGCTGGCTGATCTGGCCAAGCTCGATCCGAGGTCGCTGCCGGCGGTTTCCGGCAGCCCGCGCCTCGGCGCCTGCGTCACTGGCACCGGCAAGTTCATCTGCATCGGCCTCAACTATTCCGACCATGCCGCCGAAACCGGCGCCACCGTGCCGCCGGAGCCGATCATCTTCATGAAGGCAAGTTCGGCCATTGTCGGGCCGGATGACGACGTGCTGATCCCGCGCGGCTCTGACAAGACCGACTGGGAAGTCGAACTGGCCGTGGTCATCGGCAAGACCGCAAAATATGTCAGCGAAGCCGACGCCCTAGACTATGTCGCCGGCTACAGCGTTGCCCACGACGTCTCCGAACGCGCCTTCCAGGCCGAGCGGCAGGGCCAATGGACCAAGGGCAAGTCCTGCGACACGTTCGGCCCGACGGGCCCATGGCTGGTGACCAAGGACGAAGTGGCCGACCCGCAGAACCTCAAGATGTGGCTGACGGTCAACGGCAAGACGATGCAGAACGGCTCGACCAAGACCATGGTCTACGGCGTCAAGTATCTGGTGTCCTATCTCAGCCAGTTCATGTCGCTGCACCCCGGCGACATCATCTCCACCGGCACACCGCCCGGCGTTGGGCTGGGCATGAAGCCGCCGGTGTTTTTGAAGGCCGGCGACGTGGTGGAGCTGGGCATTGAAGGCTTGGGCCAGCAGAAGCAGACGTTCAAGGCTGACGTGTAGAGGTTGCGCTGCCCCCTCATCCGGCCGCTTCGCGGCCACCTTCTCCCCGCTGGGGAGAAGAGGTGAGCGTCGGCGCTGACATTCTCCTCTCCCCTCGGGGAGAGGTCAGCCGAGCGAAGCGGAGGCTGGGTAAGGGGGGCTGCGCCCGCCTACTTCAGCGCCTTCCCATCAGCCCCAAATCTATACGTCTTCGCAGGATCCGGCGTCGCATACAGCGTGGCGCCCGGTTCTGCATCGTACACCCCGAAAATCCGCACGGTGATCAGCCCCGCCTTCTCGCAGTCGAGATAGAGGTTGGTGTCGGCGCCGAGATGCTCGGCGTGGACGACCGTGCCCTTCCAGGCGCCTGACTTCGGATCGACGGTCAGGTGTTCCGGCCGCACGCCGATGGTCTTGGCGGTTTCGCCGAGGCGGGCGCCGTCGACGAAGTTCATCTTCGGCGAACCGATGAAGCCGGCGACGAATTCGTTCGCCGGTGAATTGTAGAGCTCCATCGGACCACCGATCTGCTCGATCCTGCCGGCATTGAGCACGACGATCTTGTCGGCCAGCGTCATCGCCTCGACCTGGTCGTGGGTGACGTAGATCATCGTCGCCTTCAGCCGGCGGTGTAGCTGCGCGATCTCCAGCCTTGTGTTGACGCGCAGCGCGGCATCGAGGTTCGACAGAGGCTCGTCGAACAGAAACAGTTTCGGCTCGCGGACCACGGCGCGGCCGATGGCGACGCGCTGGCGCTGACCACCGGAGAGTTCGGCCGGTCGTCTTTCGAGATAGGGCTCCAGTGACAGCATCGACGAGGCGATGCCGATGCGCCGGTCGATCTCGGCCGCCGGCGTGCCGGCCTGCTTCAGGCCGAGACCCATATTGTTCTTCACCGTCAGATGCGGGTAGAGCGCGTAAGTCTGGAACACCATGGCGATGCCGCGCTTGGCCGGCGGGGTGGCGGAAACGTCCGCGCCGTCGATGACCACGCGGCCGGAGGTCGAATCCTCCAGTCCGGCGATAACCCTGAGCAAGGTCGACTTGCCGCAGCCGGAGGGGCCGACGAAGACGACGAATTCGCCGTCGTTCACCTCGAGGTTGATGCCCTTCAGCACCTCGACCGGCCCGAAAGCCTTCTTCACATTCTCGATGTTCAGCGAGCCCACGGCGATCCTCCAAATTGGAATGTGGGCGCGAATGCACCCCCCTCTGTCCTGCCGGACATCTCCCCCTCAAGGGGGGAGATTGGCAGCTTCAAGGTCTCGCGCCGCTTTGCAACGCTGATAGTTAGCGAAGGCAGTGCCGACATCTGATCTCCCCCCTTGAGGGGGAGATGGCCGGCAGGCCAGAGGGGGGCGCCATAGAGCGCAACCCCTGACGACAATTCTGCGGTCACAATCGCACCGCCTTTCCACTGCGCACGCTCTCGTCAGCGGCGAGGCAGACGGCGAGCGACTTGACCGCGTCGTCCATGTGTTTGGTGAGATCCAGATCCTCGCGGATCGCCTTCAGCACGAAGGCCTGTTCGAGATCGCAGAGGTCCTGGTGGCCGGGCTCGCCTTCCATCGACAGCATTTCGTCCGGCCTGGCGAATTTGCGGTCCGCGCCGGTCGCGGCACTGTGCAGGCAGATGGTCGAGGTCTTGGTGTGGGTGTCGATGTCGTCGGACTTCACGCCTTCCTTCATCACGATCGACACGCAGCCATTGGGAGAGATGACGTCCTTCACGAAGAAGGCCGTTTCCGAAATCATCGGCCCCCAGCCGGCCTCGTACCAACCGACGGACCCATCATCGAACAGCACCTGCAGGTGACCGTAATTGTACATGGAGGGCGCGACCTCCTCGGTCAGCCGCACGCCCATGCCGCGCACCTCGACCGGCCTCGCATCGGTGATCTGCAGCATGACGTCGAGATAATGCACGCCGCAGTCGACGATCGGCGAGGTCGTCTGCATCAACTGCTTGTGCGTCTCCCAGGTATGGCCTGAGGATTGCTGGTTGAGGTTCATGCGGAAGACGTAGGGGCCGCCGAGCTTGCGTGCCTCGGCGATCAGCCTGATCCAGGACGGATGGTGGCGCAGGATATAGCCGATCACCAGTTTCTTGCCATTGGCCTTGGCTGCCGCCACGACGCGCTTTGCATCGGCGACCGTCGTTGCCAGCGGCTTTTCGACGAAGACATGGCAGCCGGCCTCGAACGCCTTCACCGCATAGTCGGCATGGCTGTCGGAATAGGTGGCGATGCAGGCGACATCGGGCTTTTCGTCACGCAGGGCATCATCGAAGGAACGCCTGATGCCGTTGCCGGACAGCCCGTCCGGCAGCGGCACGTCGGAACGGTTGATGAGTGCCGCGATCTGGAAACCCGGGTTGGTATGATAGGCCAGCGCATGGCTGCGGCCCATATTGCCGAGACCGGCGACAACAACGCGCTGGGGTGTTTCAGAACTCACTTGACGGCTCCAGAGGTGATGCCGCGGATCAGCTGCCGCGAGAAGATGACGTAGAGGATCAGCACCGGCATGATCGCCAGCGACAGTGCAGCCAGGATGGCATTCCAGTTGGTGACGAACTGACCGAGGAACAGCTGCGCGCCGAGCGTCACCGTCTTGGTTTCTTCCGACGGCGCCAGGATCAGCGGGAACCACAGATCGTTCCAGATCGGGATCATGGTGAAGACGGCGACCGTGGCCATCGATGGCCTGACCAGCGGCAGCACCAGCCGGAAGAAGATGGTGTATTCGGACAGGCCGTCGATACGGCCGGCATTCTTCAGATCGTCGGACACCTGCTTCATGAATTCCGACAGGATGAAGACGGCAAGCGGCAGGCCTTGCGCGGTATAGACCAGGATCAGGGCCGTCAGCGTGTTGACCAGCCCGCTCGCCACCATCAATTGCAGGATGGCGACGGTGCCGAGGCGGATCGGGATCATGATGCCGAGCGCCAGATAGAGCCCCATCAGCGAGTTGCCACGAAAGCGGTATTCCGACAGTGCAAACGCCGCCATGGCGCCGAACAGAAGCACGAAGAACAGCGAGGCGACGGTGACGATGAGGCTGTTCTGGAAATAGTGGATGAAATCGCCCTGGCCGATCACGGTGGTGTAGCCGATCAGGTCGAACGTTTTTGGCGTCGGCGGCGTCAGCGGCGCGCCGAAGATGCTAGCGCGTGACTTGAACGAGTTCATGATGACGAGGATCACCGGAAACAGCGCGATCGCCGTGTAGGTCAACAGGATCGCGTGGGCGCCGATGGTGCGGGGCACGGAACGGGTGGCGGTGCTCATTGGAGCGTCTCCTGAAGAGCTGCAATTTTTAAGAGCGGCGCCCAGGCACCCCCCTCTGCCCTGCCGGGCATCTCCCCCGCAAGGGGGGAGATTGGCGGCGTTGGCCTTACCGCACATCTTGCAATGCGGGGGATTGGCGAAGGCCGAAGTGACATCTGATCTCCCCCCTTGCGGGGGAGATGTCCGGCAGGACAGAGGGGGGTGTTTAGCCGTGACATATCCGCCCCTCAGAACTGGTAGCGACGCAGGCGCGTCTGCACGAGGAAGAGGTAAACGCAGACGCCGCCGAGGATGATCAGGAACATCATCGTGGCGATCGCCGCACCCATATTGGGGTCGCCGACCTGCAACTGGAAGCCGAAGAAGGCGCGGTAGAGGAAGGTGCCGAGAATATCGGTCGAATAGTTCGGCCCGGCGAGCGCGCCTTGCGCGGTGTAGATCAGGTCGAAGGCGTTGAAATTGCCGACGAAGGTGAGGATCGAGATGATGCCGATCGACGGCAGGATCAGCGGCAGCTTGATCTTCCAGAACTGCGACAGGCCGGTGATCCCATCGCACTCGGCCGCCTCGATCACCTCTTCAGGGATCGACAGCAGGGCGGCATAGATCAGCATCATCGGGATGCCGACGAACTGCCACACCGAGATCAGGCTGAGCGCGGTCAGCGCATATTGCTCTTTGCCCAGCCACGGCGTGAACAAGCTTTTCAGGCCGACAAGATCCATCAGATGCGGCGCCACGCCCCACAGTGGCGACAGGATAAGCTTCCAGGCGAAGCCGACGATGACGAAGGACAGGATGGTCGGCACGAAAATCGCCGTGCGGTAGAAGGCCGCGAATCTGAGCTTGGGGCTGGACAGCAGGGCGGCCAGCATGACGCCGATCGGATTCTGCACGACCATGTGGATGATGAAGAACCAGGTGTTGTTCCTGAGCGCGTTCCAGAAGCCCACCGACCAGTTGGGATCGCCGAACAGGGTGCGGAAGTTTTGCAGCCCGACGAAGACCTGGTGCTGCTCGATGTTGCGGAACAGCGACAGCTGCAGCGTGCCGGCGAGCGGCAGGATCATGATCGCCGTGTAGACGAGCACCGCCGGCGCCAGGAAGATGCCGATGTGCCAGCGGAACGGTCTTTTCGGTCGTGTTTCTGCGGCCATGAGTTCGGTCCCCGCCGATCAGGTTGGCAAATGCCGCCAAAGGCGCGGCGCCTCCCTCCCCCTCGAGGGAAGGGTGCCTCGCGAAGCGAGGCGGGTGGGGTCGGTCAAGGCAGTGCGCCATCGACATTTGATCGTGCTTTCCAGCAACGATCAGGTCGCAGCCTGCCTCTACCGACCCCCTCTGTCGCCTTTGGCGACATCTCCCCCTCGAGGGGGAGACAAGCAGCGCTCAGCCTGAGCGCTTACTTGGCCGGCTTGTACCAGCTGTCGAGACCGGTCTGCAGCTTCTTGGCGGCAGCTTCCGGCGTGTCGGTGCCGTTGATGACGTTGGCCGATTCAACCCATGTCTCGTTCTCGAGATTCGGCGTGCCGCGCGACAGGATCTGGTAGGTCGAGCGGATCGTCGACTTGCACTTGCCGCGCCAGGAGACGAATTCCTGCGCCAGCGGGTCTTCCATCTTCACCGGCGCGGAGTTCAGGCTGAAGAAGCCGGGCAGCGCGTTGGCATAGATGGTGGCGAAATCCGGCGAGGCGACCCAGGACAGGAAGGTCTTGGCCGCATCGGCGTTCTTCGAAGCCGCATTCAGGCCCATGCCGATATCGGTATGGTCGGAGATGTAGCAGGTGTCGCCGGCCTTCTCGACCGGCGGCGGGAAGGCGCCCATCTTGAACTGGGCCTGGGTGTTGAAGAGGCCGATTTCCCACGAGCCGGCCGGGTAGATGGCGGCGCGGCCAAGCGTGAACAGGTTCTGGCTGTCCGGGTAGGTCTGGGCTTCAAACCCGTCGCCGAGATATGGCTTCCACTTGGCCAGTTCCTCATACGGCGCGACCCAGTCCTTGTCGGTCAGCTTCTGATCGCCCTTGATCAGCGCTGCGCGGCCGTCCTCGCCCTTCCAGTAGTTCGGGCCGATGTTCTGGTAGCCCATGGTCGCGGCTTCCCAGAGATCCTTGGTGCCCATCGCCATCGGGATGTAGGTGCCGTCGGCCTTGATCTTGTCGAGCGCGGCGAAGAACTCGTCGCGCGTCTCCGGTACCTTGATGCCGAGCTTGTCGAAGGCGTCCTTGTTGTAGATGAAGCCGTGGATGACCGAGGCCATCGGCACGCAGAAGCTCGCCTTGCCATCGTCGGTCTGCCAGGCGGACTTGGCCACCGGCGAGAAGTTCTCCATGCCGGGCAATGCCGACAGGTCGGCAAGGTTGCCCTTCTTGAACAGCTCAAGCGACTTGTCGAACGGGCGGCAGGTGATCAGGTCGCCCGCCGAGCCGGCGGCGAGCTTGGCGCCGAGTGCGGCGTCATACTCGGTCGGAGCCGACGGTGCGAACACCACCTTGATGCCTGGGTTCTTGGCTTCGAAAGCCGGGATCAGCTTGTCCTTCCAGATGGCAAGGTCGTCGCCGCGCCAGCTTTCGATGTTGAGCGTTACGTCGTCGGCATAAGCCATCCCGGCCGAGCCGAGAATGCTGGTGCCCAAAAGCAGTGCCGTCAGTAGTTTCGTTGTCATGCTCAGTCTCCCTGTTGACCTTTTTCAGGTTCGGTTTTGATGAGAACAGAGGCAGTGCGCCCCTTGCTCCCCTCTATAGCGGAAAGGGCCGGCCGCAGCTTCTGGCCGGCCTCTTCCAGTATCTTCCGCGCCGCATCGGCGCTGTCGGCGCCAGCGGCGAGCAGAATGGCGGTCTTGACCGCGCCGCCGCTCTTCTCGAGCAGGCGGGCCGCTTCGTCCGTGCCGCGCCCGCTGACGGCGGCGACGATGCGTGCCGCGCGGTCGCGCAGCTTGATGTTGTCGGCCATCAAATTGACCATGTAGCCGTCATGGACATGGCCGAGATGGACCGCGGTCAGCGTCGACAGCATGTTGAGCGCGATCTTCTGGGCGGTGCCGGCGCCCATGCGCGTCGAACCGGCGATCAGCTCCGGCGGCGTTTCGAGCAGGATAGCGGTTTCGGCCTGCCGCAGCAGAGCCGAGTTCCGGTTGTTGGCGATGCCGATGGTGGCAGCCCCACGGCGAGCGGCTTCCTCGACGGCCCGCACCGCATAGGGGGTCGTGCCGCTGGCGGAAATGGCGATCAGGCAGTCGCCCTTGCCGAGGCCGGCATTGGCGACCGCTGCCGCGGCCTCCTCGGTATCGTCTTCCGGCCCGCCGGCCAGCGTGCGGAAGGCCTCGTCGCCGCCGGCGATCAGGATGGCGATGCGGTCGCGATGTATGCCGAAGGTGCCGGGCAACTCCAGCGCATCGGCGAGCGCCATCAGACCCGAGCTGCCGGCTGCCGCATAAGCAAGCTTGCCGCCGCTGTTCAGCCTGCCAGCGATGATTTCAGCCGCTCTGGCGATAGACGGAATAGCCTGACGCACCACCTTGGCGGCGTCGATCTGCGCATCGGCCAAATAGGAAAGGATGGCGTCCGGGGCCTGGATATCCAGCCCCTCGGCATTCTGGTGAAGCGCTTCGGTGCGCGTTTCGGCCATCCCGGTCCCTCCAATACCAGAACAATACCAAAAAAATACCACTTGTCCACACGCATTAACGAACTCACCGACCCAAAATCCCCGAGCCAACGAAATGCGTAGTTTTTTCAATAAAATACGGCTTAATCTTTTTGAAACGGAAATTAATCCTTGGCTATTGGTATTTTATTGGTATTATCCGCCGGGAGGAGAAATCGCGTGAATTTCGTGCTCGGAATCGATGGCGGCGGCACCAGCTGCAGGGCCGCCCTGGCAACAGCCGACGGCACCGTCATTGGCCGCGCCAAGAGCGGCGCCGCCAACATCCGCACCGACCTGACCGGTGCCCGGTCGAACATCGTCGAGGCCGCGAAGCAGGCGTTCCTCGCCGCCGCGCAGGATCCGGAGCTGATCCCGCAGACGCCGGCTATTCTCGGCCTTGCCGGCGCCAATGTCGGCACCTACCGGCAGCAGCTCGAAGCAATCCTGCCGTTCAGCATCAGCCGCGTCGAGACCGATGCCGAGATCGCGCTGGAAGGCGCCGTCGGCTCCGGTGACGGCGCCATGGCAATCCTCGGCACCGGCACCGCTTATATGGCGCGCAAGAACGGCAAATCGCGCGCCATCGGCGGCTGGGGCTTTCAGGTCGGCGACCAGGGCAGCGGGGCCCGCATCGGCCGCGACCTGCTGGAGCAGACGCTGCTTGCCTATGACGGTGTGCGCGCGGGTTCGCCGCTGACGCAGAGCATGCTGGCGGTTTTCCGCAACAATCCGGAGGACGTGGTCGAATTCACCACCAATGCCAAGCCCGGCGATTTCGGCGGCTTCGCGCCCAAGGTGTTCGAGCATGCCGAGAAGGGCGACAGCGTCGCCAACTGGATCCTCGACAGGGTGGTCGCCGACGTCGAAGCCTCGCTCGGCGCGCTCGACCTTTCAGACGACGCGCCGCTCTGCCTGCTCGGCGGGCTGGCTCCGCTCTATGCGCCGCGCCTGTCGGCCCGCTACCGGGCGCTGCTGAAGCCGCCGCTCGACGACGCGCTGGGCGGCGCGGTGCAGATGGCGGTCCGCCTTTTCGCCGGACACGCGGAGGCGGCTCGATGAGCGAGGCCGCCGACCAGATATTCGCCATGCTGAAACATCAGGCCCAGAGCGGCGCGCCGCTCTATCTACAGCTTCGCAAGAGCATCGAGGACGCGGTCAATCGCGGCCTGATCGGACCGGGCGACGCGCTGCCCTCCGAGCGCGACATCGCCACCAAGGCCGACATTTCGCGCGTCACCGTGCGCAAGGCGGTGCAGGACCTGGTCAAGGGCGGCATTCTGGTCCAGCGCCATGGTTCCGGCACCTTCGTGGCGCCGCGCATGGAGCGCGTCGAGCAGTCGCTGTCGCGGCTGACCTCGTTTACCGAGGACATGGCGCGGCGCGGCATGGTGGTGCGTTCGGCGTGGCTCGACCGCGGCCTTTATGCGCCTTCGCCCGACGAAATGATGGTGCTCGGCCTGTCGTCGAGCGAACTGGTGGCGCGGGTGGCGCGCCTGCGCATTGCCAATGACACGCCACTGGCGATCGAACGCGCCTCGCTGTCGGCGAGAGTGTTGCCCGACCCGGCTGATATAGGTTCCTCGCTCTATGCTGCGCTTGAGTTGACCGGCAACCGGCCGGTGCGGGCGGTGCAGCGTATTTCCGCCGCCAATCTCGGTGACAGCGACGCGCGCCTGCTCGAAGTGCCGCCGGGAATCGCCGGCCTGCACATCGAACGCATTTCCTACCTGGCGAGTGGCAAGGTGATCGAATTCACCCGCTCTATATACCGGGGCGACGCCTATGATTTCGTCGCCGAACTGCGGCTGACAGGGCCGAGCGAAGAGGGCCGACCATGAGTACAGAGCCGACCAAGTCGACAGAGCCGACCATGTCGGCAGGAATGACCCATATGCGGCGCGAGATCGAGGAGATTCCGCAAGCCGTCGCCCGCCTGCTCGACGGCTCCGGCGCGGTGCTGACCGAGGCCGGGCGCGGCATCAGGGAACGCGACCCGCAGTTTGTCGTTACCGTGGCGCGCGGCTCCTCCGACCATGCCGCCACCTTCATGAAGTATGCCGTCGAGCTGACTGCGGGCCTCGCCGTCGCATCGGTCGGACCGTCCGTCGCTTCGATCTATGGCCGCAAGCTCAGGCTTGCCGGCTCGGCCTGCCTGGCGATCTCGCAGTCGGGCAAGAGCCCCGACATCGTCGCCATGGCCGAAACCGCGCGGGCCGGTGGCGCGCTGACCATCGCCATCACCAATACCGCAGATTCGCCGCTGGCGCGTGCCTCGGACTATGCCATCGACATCCTGGCCGGCCCCGAGCGCAGCGTGGCGGCAACCAAGACCTTCATCAATTCCGCCGTTGCCGGCCTCGCTTTGATGGCGCATGCCACCGGCGACGACGCGCTGTTGGCGGCACTGGCCCGCTTGCCGGAGCATTTTCGCAAGGCGATCGCCTGCGACTGGATGGGGCTACTGGCCGAAACGATCGAGAAGCAGAAATCACTGTTCATCCTCGGCCGCGGCCCGTCGGCGGCGATGGCCAACGAGGCGGCGCTGAAATTCAAGGAAACCTGCGGCATGCATGCGGAGGCCTATAGCGCCGCCGAAGTCATGCATGGCCCGCTGGCGTTGATCGGCCCCGATTTTCCGGTGCTGGCGCTGGCCGCGCGCGACGCGTCCGAACCGTCCATCGCTGAGGCCGCCGACAGCCTGGCGGCCAAAGGCGCGCCGGTGTTCGTCACCTCGGCACTTGCGCTGCGTGCCGTGCGCCTGCCGCATGTCGCCACCGGCCATCCGCTGACCGATCCGCTGACGCTGATCGTCTCCTTCTACATGTTCGTCGAGGCCTTTGCCCGCCATCGCGGTCTCGACCCGGACACGCCACGCAATCTTCGCAAGGTGACGGAGACGCTATGAGCGATCGTTTTGCCCTGACTGGCGCCCGGATTTTCGACGGCGACGACTGGCACGAAGGCGCGGCACTTGTCGTGCGCGACGGCCTCGTTGAGGCTATTTTGCCCACCAGCGCCCTCCCCTCGGATATCCGCATCGTCAAGACCGGCGGCGGCGTGCTGGCGCCGGGCTTCGTCGACCTCCAGGTCAATGGCGGCGGTGGCGTCATGCTCAACGACCATCCCGATGTCGCTTCGCTCGAAACCATCTGCAAGGCACATGCGCCCTTCGGCACGACGGCGCTGCTGCCGACGCTGATCACCGACACATCAGACATCACCGCCGCCGCTATCGCCGCCGGCGAAGCAGCGGCGCTGCGGAAGGTGCCAGGTTTTCTCGGCCTGCATCTCGAAGGCCCGCATCTGTCGATCGCCCGCAAGGGTGCGCATGATCCGGCGCTGATCCGGCCGATGACGGACGCCGACCAGGCGATGCTGATCGCGGCGCGGCAAAAACTGCCGGTGCTGCTCACCACCATAGCCCCGGAATCCGTCGACCCGGCGCGGGTCTCGGCGCTGGCCAAGGCTGGTATCATCGTCAGTCTTGGCCATTCCGACACCGGCTACGACAAGGCCAGCAGCTTTGCCGCGGCCGGCGCCTCGATGGTCACCCATCTGTTCAACGCGATGAGCCAGATCGGCAACCGCGAGCCCGGGCTGGCGGGCGCGGCCATCGATATCGGCGTGCTGTCCGCCGGGCTCATCGCCGACGGCATCCATGTCGATCCCGCCACCATCAAGATCGCGCTGCGCGCCAAGCAAGGTCCCGGCAAGATCGTGCTGGTCAGCGACGCCATGGCGACAATCGGCACTGACATGACCTCGTTCACGTTGAACGGGCGTACCATCTACCGCAGGGATGGCAGCCTGCGGCTCGCCGACGGAACGCTGGCGGGTGCCGATCTCGACATGATTTCGGCCGTGCGTTTCATCCACCACGTCGTCGGGGTCGAGCTTTCCGAGGCCTTGCGCATGGCCTCACTCTATCCGGCGCAGGCGATCGGCCAGTCGCACCGACTTGGGCGCTTCGCCAACGGCACCGCGGCGGATATCGTTTCGCTATCTGACAATCTCGACATGAAGGGGGTCTGGATCGGTGGCGACAAGGTTTTTGCAGCCGGCTCCGACTCCGCTCGGTAATATCGGGCCATGCATGACATCGATTGTGTCATTGCGGGAGCCGGAGTCGTCGGGCTCGCCATTGCCAGGGCGGTCGCTTTGTCGGGTCGCGAGGTGCTGGTGGTCGAGAAGGCCGGTACGATCGGCACGGTCACCAGCTCGCGCAATTCCGAAGTCATCCATGCCGGTATCCACTATCCGCCGGGTAGCCTGAAGGCCCGGCTGTGCGCCGAAGGCCGTGAGCGGCTCTACGCCTATTGCCGCGAGCACAACGTCGCCCATGAACGTACCGGCAAGCTGATCGTCGCCATCGAACCGGATCAGTTGGACAGGCTGAGCGCGATCAGGGCCAATGCGCAGAGCTGCGGGGTTGGCGATCTCGATCTGCTTACACAGGCAGAAGCCGAAAGCCTCGAACCCGCGCTGAGATGCGCCGGCGCGTTGCTGTCGCCATCGACCGGCATCGTCGACAGCCAGGCGCTGATGCTGTCGCTGCGCGGCGACGCGGAGGCGGCCGGCGCATCATTTGTCTTCCTCACCGACGTTGACGGAGCGGCCATCGAAACCGACGGGATCCGGATCGGTACGCGCGATGCCAAGGGCGAGATCTTCACGTTGAAAGCCGGCGCCTTCGTCAATGCGGCAGGTCTCGATGCACAAGCCCTGGCCAATCGGATCGAGGGGTTTCCACAAGGTCTCGTTCCACCGCTCTGGCTGGCGCGAGGCAATTATTTTTCGCTCTCGGGACAGTCGCCCTTCTCGCGGCTGATCTATCCGGTGCCGGTCAATGGCGGCCTCGGCGTGCATCTGACCCTCGACCTTGCCGGCAGCGCGCGCTTTGGTCCGGATGTCGAGTGGATCGACCACCTCGACTATACGGTCGGTCCCCGCCGAAGCGCTGTCTTCTACGAGGCGATCCGGCACTACTGGCCCGAGCTTGCCGATGGCGCCCTGCAGCCGGCCTATGCCGGCATCAGGCCGAAACTATCCGGGCCAGGCCAGCCGGCGGCCGACTTCACGATCCAGGGTCCGGCCGACCATGGCGCCGACCGCATCGTCAATTTGTTCGGCATCGAAAGCCCCGGCCTGACGGCCAGCCTAGCGATCGCCGAGCATGTTTCCGAGCTGTTGTACCCAGGCTGACCCGAGTGCCCACGCGGCTCTCGATTCCAGAGCGATCCATCGTTTCACGGACCCGCCTACCGCTCTATCACTTTGTTTCCGCGCAATTCCCAAGGGGAAGCGCTCCGCGCTTCACTGTTCCTAGAATTGCGTTAGGAGGCATAAAGGTTTTTGTAGGTGTCGCGCAGCAGGTTCTTCTGCACCTTGCCCATGGTGTTGCGCGGCAAATCGTCGACGAAGATCACCCGCTTCGGGTGCTTGTATTTTGCCACGCGCCCGGCGATGGCGCCGAGAATTTCGGCCCCGGTGATCTGCGATGCCGGCGACCGCACGACGACAGCGGTGACGCCTTCGCCGAAATCCGGATGGGCAACGCCGATGACGGCGCTTTCGCTAACCCCGTCAAGCGCGTCGATCTCGCTTTCGAGTTCTTTCGGATAGATGTTGTAGCCGCCGGAAATGATCAGGTCCTTGCCGCGCCCGACGATGTGGACGTAGCCGTCGGCATCGATGATGCCGAGATCGCCAGTGATGAAGAAACCGTCGGCGCGGAATTCCGCCTTGGTCTTCTCCGGCATGCGCCAATAGCCGCCGAAGACGTTTGGACCCTTCACCTCGATCATGCCGACCTCGCTTTGGGCAAGCGCTGCCCCGCTGTCGGGATCGGCGATGCGAAGGGCGACGCCGGGCAAGGGGAAACCGACCGTACCGGCGCGCCGCTCGCCCTCATAGGGATTCGAGGTATTCATGTTGGTCTCGGTCATGCCGTAGCGTTCCAGGATCGCGTGGCCGGTGCGCTCGCGCCAGGCCTTGTGCGTCTCAGCCAGCAGCGGCGCCGAACCGGAAATGAACACACGGATATTTTTCGTCGCCTCACGGTCCAGTCCATCCTGCTGCAGCAGGCGCACGTAGAAGGTCGGCACGCCCATCAGGGCCGTGGCGCGCGGCAAAAGCGAGACGATGCTGGCCGGATCGAACTTCTGCTCGAACAGCATCGAGGCGCCGGCCATCAGGATGACGTTGATGGCGACGAAAAGGCCGTGCGTATGGAAGATCGGCAGCGCGTGGATCAGCACGTCGTCTCCGGTGAAGCGCCAGTGCTCGACCAGCACGCGCGCGTTGGAAGCAAGGTTCTCGTGGCTGAGCATGGCGCCTTTCGAGCGGCCGGTGGTTCCCGAGGTGTAGAGGATCGCCGCGAGGTCATCCGGCCCGCGCGCCACGTCATGAAAATCCGTTGGCAGCCGAGAAGCCTGATCGGTCAGCGATCCCTGGCCATTGCGCCCGAGCGTGACGGAGGCAGCGTCCGTTTCTTCCGCCAGCGCGCCGATGTCGGCGGCCCTTGCCGGATCGCAGACGACCAGCCGTGGTTCGGCATCGCCGAAGAAATACTCCAGTTCGGTCAGTGTGTAGGCGATGTTGAGCGGCAGGAAGACGGCGCCGGCACGCAGGCAGGCGAGATAGAGCAGGACTGCTTCCGGGCTCTTCTCGACCTGAACGGCGACCCGGTCGCCGGGTTCGACATCCAGTTGCAAAAGAGCATGCGCGAGCTGTGCCGAGCGCTCCAGCATATCGCCATAGGTGAGCGAGCGGCCGTCATCGGTTTCCATAAGCAGGCGCCCAGGCGCCGGCATCCGGGACCGGAACGCATCGAACAGATGATTGCTCATGAAGGCTTCCCTTGGGATGGCGGAACGGCGGGCCTGGCGCATGCGCCTGGAGCGGCATGCCTTGGCGGCGAAGAGTTCGCGGTTCCTGGCCGCGCCGTCAAGCCCGCAGACACGGTTCACGCCGGCCGGTTTGCCGGCAATGGGGTGTAAAAGACCGCAGGAAAAATGACTGCTATCGCCGGGCGCGTTCGGCCTTGCCGGCGATCGCCTTTGTAACTTCGTCCTGCTCGAGGCGTTTCATGCACATGGCGGCGGTCAGTTGGTAGTGGTTGATCAATGCCTCGACGGCGCCGTCGGCATCGGCGTCCAGGGCACGTTCGGCGATCAGGCGATGCTCACCGAAATCATCGCGTTGGACGCCTTCGCCGTCATTGGCCATTTGCCGGTAGCGATAGGCGTGATCGGAAAGCTGATCGCAGAACCCGACCAGCCATTGCGACCGGCAGGCCGAGATCAGCGCCCGGTGAAAGATACGATGCAGCCGCTCCCAATCCGGATTGAGCGAGAAGAGACTTTGCGGCGAAAGCCGTGAGGCGCGGCCCAGGCGATGCAGCGCCAGCACGAGTTGTTCTTCCCATTCGGCGGTGCGGTGGGCGATGGATTCGCGAAGCGCGCGCTCCTCGAGCCAGCAGCGGGTGCGCGTCAGCTCCTCAAGCTCAGACGCGCTGATCGGCATGATGAAGAAGCCGCGCTGGTCGTGGCGGCCGAGAAGCCCTTCCGAGGCGAGGCGATTGAGAGCCTCGCGGACCGGGGACGCGCCAGCCCCATATTTGGAGACCACCCATTCGACCCGCAGCTTGCTCTCGGCTTCAAGAACACCACCGAGAAGATCGTCGCGCAATTGCTGATAGACCGTGCTGGCAAGTGTGCTTTTGGGTCCTGCAGCGTCGTCGTTCAGATTGGCAGCTCCGTATGTCATAGTGACTCCTTGTCCCCAAGACTTGTCTCGGGCAATTCGAGTCCGACAGTATCGGCCTTTTCGTACTTGTACCCTATAACGCGCGCCGTCGCGTGCTCAAGCAGAAGATCACGCTATTGTACTTTAGCACAAAGGAATATGCGGCATTCCGGCGTGCGATGCTGTAATTTCGCGCATTCTCACAACCTGCGGAAACTTAACATGTTTTGTATGCACGCAGAATCATCCGTCCTTTTGTACGCGCGCAATTATCTATTCTGCCGTGCGATAGGCGGCGAACCCACGAATCGAATCAGATCGCAGCTCCGGATTGACGAGGGAGAAGGCAGTGAGTTAGCCGGCTGCGTTGTCGGCTGCCGTCCTGATCGCTTGAATGTTTGCCCGGTAAGCTTCGATGCTGCCGCCCTTGAAGATGGCGGCGCCCGCCACCAACACGTCGGCGCCGGCGGCGGTGACCAGCGGCGCGGTTTCGGCCGAAACCCCGCCGTCGATCTCGATGCGGATCGGCCGGCTGCCGATCAGCGCCTTGACCCGCTTCACCTTGTCGACAATCGCCGGAATGAAGGCCTGGCCGCCGAAGCCCGGATTGACGGTCATGATGAGGATCAGGTCGAGCCGGTCGAGCACGTATTCGACCGCGCTTTCCGGCGTCGCCGGATTGAACGACACACCAGCCTTCTTGCCAAGGTTCCTGATGGTCTGCAGGGAGCGGTCGAGATGCGGCCCGGCCTCGGCATGCACCGTCAAGCCATCGCAGCCGGCCTCGGCAAAAGCGGCCAGATAGGGGTCGGCCGGGGCAATCATCAGATGGCAGTCGAAGAAGGCCTTGGTGCGGTTGCGGATCGCCTTGATCACCGGCGGACCAAAGGTGATGTTGGGGACGAAATGCCCGTCCATCACATCGAGATGAATCCAGTCGGCGCCGGCCGCCACCACCGCTTCGACCTCATCACCGAGTTTGGAAAAATCCGACGCCAGCACCGAGGGTGCGATCAGGGTCTTTTTGCTCATGGGTGCGGCCTTTCCGAGCGCCCTTTTCGTCAGGCCACTCTATCGACTGCCTAATGCGCTCCAGCCGACTTGTCGAGGGCGCAGGCGTGGCGGCTGCATGGGCCGGGGTGGCGTTGCGGCGGCTCCGATCGTGTTGCGACCAATTTCCGCTTGCCCCGGAGCCATAAAGAAAAACCCGCCGGATTGCTCCGGCGGGTTTCTGGTCTGGCGTCCAGCAGATGGTTATTGCTGCTGGAGTTTCAGGATTCTGTCTGGAACCGGATCCTGCTGCTGATCGACCTGCGGCTTGCGCCGCGGCAGCAGCTGCAGCACATTCGGGTTCAGCAGGCCCGGATTGAGCTCCAGCGACGGTTGCCCGCGGACCGGCCGGCAGTTCGGATAGCGCCCGATCGTGCCTTCCGGGCAGCGCCGCCTGATGATCGGCTGGCACTGGCCATTGATCATCTGCGAGCCCGGTGCGCATTCCACCTCCTGCCTGGGCTTGCGGCATGCACCGTTGATCACCTCGGTCCCACGCGGACAGACACACTCGCCGCGCTTGTTATGAACCTGGCCGCGTATGTCGCACTGCTCCTGCGTCGGCTGCTTGCGCCGGCAGGCATTGCCTTGCACCTCGGTACCCCTCGGGCAGACGCAATTGCCGTTGGCGTCGTGGACCTGGCCACGAATGGTGCACTGCTCCGGCTTCGGCCGGATCGGACGGCAAGCGCCATTGCGCACCTCGGTCCCTCTCGGGCAGACACAATCGCCGTCCGAATTGTGGACCTGGCCACGGATCGTGCATTGCTCGGGCTTCGGCCGGATCGGACGGCAGGCGCCATTGCGCACCTCGGTCCCTCTCGGGCAGACACAATCGCCGTCCGAATTGTGGACCTGGCCCCGGATGGTGCACTGCTCGG
>NZ_JAMYRC010000044.1:0-52067 GCF_040321205.1 Mesorhizobium sp. M0496
AGGGTTTTTTGTCCCTCTTGATCGCTCTCTTCCAACTCCGGCCCAAGCCGGTCGCCGCTTAGGGGCCGGATTGTTCACGGTCGACCGGGCTCGATTCGCACGGAGGCCTCGATCTCTTCGGCAAGCTGAGTTTTATAGCTGTCGATCTGCTCAGGATCGATTTCCAGTTCCGCCATCCTGACAATCAGCATCAATAGGTCTCTTGCTTTTTGTACCGGCCGCGAACCATCGGCGTCCTTTCCGGCTGAGTTTCAAACTGCCCCACGATCCAGGCCTCGGAATCCTGCGCTGGACAGCACGGTTCCTGGGCAAACTGGGCATGGCTAACCCCATTTGGTCAACAAGTCGCGGCTACGCGGCCTTGAGCCGATAGCGGAAGACGGTGTGGTCGAGCAGCAGCCGGATGCGTGGTTCGGCCTCCGTCGCCACCAGCCAGCTTGCCGCGATCATCGTCGCGCCAACGACCGCCATCGAGACGAGATGCGGCAGTCCCGCGCGGACCAGGACGCCGAGCAGGGCGGCGCCGACGACGTCGTGGATCAGGTAGAGCGGATAGGTCATCAGTCCGATCCGGCGCCAGCCGCTCCAGGACAGGTCGAGCCGCAGCGACCATGCCATCAGCGCGATGCCGACAAGGAAGATCAGGATCGGCGGCGCGAACGGCATCTCTCGCCCGACCTTCAGGATATGAACGTCGACCGAACTGGCTATCTGCAGCACGCCGCCGCCCAGGAACAGGGCGCAGAAGGCAAGGCGGGCGGCTGTCACCGCCTTGAAGCGCATCAGCCACAGCATGACGCCGGTCGCGAAGAAAACGCCATGGTGCACCAGAAGCAGGTCGAGCGTGCGTGTTTCGGCGAGATCGGACAAGCCGAGCGGGTAGTAGAGGCACCAGAACAGCGTGCTGGCCAGGCCGATGGCGATGGCCACCATTTCCATCAGATGGAAGCGGCCGAGCCGCAGCAGGATCCAGACGATTCCGTAGAAGGCGATCTCGATGCCGAGCGTCCAGTAGACGCTGTCCACCCATGGCGCGTAGGGGGCGAACAGGCCGGTGCGGACGAGCCGGATGACAGCATCGGTCGGCCAACTGAGGCCGATGGTCAGAAGCACCACCGCGGTGATTGGCGCGCAGATCCACACCGCCGGCGCCAGCCGCTTCACCCTTGCCTCGAAGAACCGCAGCGGCGTCGATGTCTCGGCGCTGAAGGCGATGACGAAGCCGCTGATGACGAAGAAGATCTGGACGCCGACCCAGCCGGATTCGACCCAGGCGCCTATTGCCGGCTGCGGGGGAACGCCGCCCGTGGCGCGCGCCGAAACGCCGTCCGGATACGCCCACACCCAGAAGCCATAGTGGTAGACCATGACCATGACGGCGGCGAGAAACCGCAGGATGTCGACGCCGCCAAATGTGATCTTCTTTTGAGCCATACCGTCCCGCCGGATGGCCCCCCAGTACGGACCTTAAGGCGCGTTGCTGCGTTGCACAATAAGAGATTGGATGCAGCAAGTAAGACATTTGCTTCAGCGCCGGCGCTGCCATACGCGATTGGCAGCCGCTAAATCCCGATCCCCCGCGCCTTCAGCGCAACTGCGATCTCGTCGAGGATGACCGGGTCGTCGATCGTCGCCGGCATCGCCCATTCTTCCTTGTCGGCGATCTTTTGCATGGTGCCGCGCAGGATCTTGCCGGAGCGTGTCTTGGGCAGGCGCTTGATCGTCACCACCGTCTTGAAGGCGGCGACCGGGCCGATGCGTTCGCGCACCAAGCCGACCACCTCGTTCTCGATCAGGCCGATATCGCGCGTTACCCCCGCATTCAGCACCACGAAGCCGAGCGGGACCTGCCCTTTCATCGCGTCGGCAATGCCGATAACCGCGCATTCGGCGACATCGGGATGGGCCGAAAGCACCTCCTCCATGGCGCCGGTCGACAGCCGGTGGCCGGCGACATTGATGATGTCGTCGGTGCGGGCCATGACGTAGAGATAGCCGTCCTCGTCGACCATGCCGGCATCCGCCGTCTTGTAGAAGCCGGGGAATTCGTCGAGATAGGCTTGGCGGAACCGATCATCGGCGTTCCACAGCGTCGGCAGGCAGCCGGCCGGCAGCGGCAGCTTGACCACCACATTGCCCAGCGTGCCGCGCTTCACCTCATGGCCACCATCGTCGAGCACGCGGATGTCGTAGCCGGGCATCGGCACGCCGGGCGAGCCGTATTTCACCGGCAACAGGCCGAGGCCGGCGGGATTGATCGTCATCGGCGAGCCGGTCTCGGTCTGCCACCAATGGTCGACCACCGGCACGTTCAGCTTCTGCTCCGCCCATTTGATGGTTTCCGGGTCGGCGCGCTCGCCGGCAAGGAACAGCGTGCGGAATTTCGACAGATCGTATTTCGCAATGAATTCGCCCTTCGGGTCCTGCCCCTTGATGGCGCGAAACGCGGTCGGCGCGGTGAAAAGTGCTACGACGTCATGCTCCGCTATCACCCGCCAGTAGGTGCCGGCATCGGGTGTGCCGACAGGCTTGCCTTCGAACAGGATGCTGGTGCAGCCATGCAGCAGCGGCCCGTAGACGATGTAGGAATGGCCGACCACCCAGCCGACATCGGATGCCGCCCAGAACACCTCGCCCGGCTTGACGCCGAATTCGTTTTCCATCGTCCATTTCAGCGCGACCATATGGCCGCCATTGTCGCGTACGATGCCCTTGGGCTGACCGGTCGTGCCCGAAGTATAGATGATGTAGAGCGGATCGGTGGCAAGCACCGGCACGCAATCGACATTGGCGCCGGCCGCCCGTTCGCGGGCGACGGCATCGGCGTAGTCGATGTCGAAATGCTCCTTCAACTCGCAGCGCAACTGGTCGCGCTGCAGGATCAGGCAGGCATCCGGCTTGTGGCGGGAGATCTCGATCGCCTTGTCGAGCAGCGGCTTGTAGGCGATGACGCGGCCCGGCTCGAGGCCACAGGATGCCGAAATGATCAGCTTCGGCCTGGCGTCGTCGATGCGGGTGGCAAGCTCATGCGAGGCAAAACCGCCGAAGACCACCGAATGCACGGCGCCGATGCGGGCGCAGGCCAGCATGGCGATGGCCGCCTCGGCCACCATCGGCATGTAGATGATGACGCGGTCGCCCTTGCCGATGCCGCGGTTCTTCAGCACCGAGGTGAGTGCAACCACCTCGCGCTTGAGTTCGGCATAGGTGAACTTCTTGACGGTACCGGTGATGGCGCTGTCATGGATCAGCGCGATCTGGTCGGCGCGTCCGCCCGCGACGTGGCGGTCGATGGCGTTGTAGCATGTGTTGCAGGTGGCGCCGGTGAACCATCGGCCATAGACGCCGGCCGTGGCATCGAACACCTTGTCATAGGGCGAATACCAGTCGATGGCGCCGGCCGCGTCCGCCCAGAATTGTTCCGGGTCGCGTTTCCAGCCGTCATAAACCTCGTGATAGCGTGAAGCCATCCGGTTCCTCCCAGGAATGATTTTCTGCCCTCCAGATAGCGCGCTCTAACCTTGGCCGCAAATGCACGCCATTGTGCTGCAAATGCACGCCATTGTGCTAATGACATTGAGCTGGGCACTTGGGGGCAAGCTGCTATGAAATTGCGATACGGGATTGGCGCAGCGGTGTTTGCCGGGCGATCCTTGCTTCCGTCCTTCCTGGGTGTCGTGCTCGCGATCTCCACCGGAACCGCTCAGGCAGGCGATGCGGCGGCACGACGTATCCTCGGCTTTTCGCCCGACGGTGCTTATTTCGCCTTCGAGCAATATGGAACGCTCGACGCCGGCGCCTCGGACTCCGGCTGGTCGGAGATCGACATCATCGACACGCGCACCGATGAATTCGTCGGCGGCAAGCCGATCCTCGTCGTCGACGAGTCAGAGGAGGCGATTTTGACCCTGGAGCAGGCGAGGGCGCAGGCCGCCGCACAGGCCGCGCCCGTTCTTGCCAGATATGCCATCGCATCGCAGGGCGAGCAGACAGCTTCCGACAAGTTCACCTTTCCGGGCGAAATGGTTGCCTACAACGACATTCCCCGCCTCGAACAGGTGTCGCAGAAATGGCTTTCGCCGCTCTATGACGAAACGGGCATTTCGATCGTCCAGCTTGACGAGATCCTGGCGGCCAGCGCGAGCGATTGTTCGGCGAGTTTCGCTGCGACGCAGCAAGGCGACCAGGCACTTCAAGGTGAAAGGGCGGGCAAGGCGCTCGGCTTCCGGCTGACGCTGCAAGGGCAGGACGGCAAGCCGTTCAAGATCCTGCACGAGGACAAGTCCGTGCCGGGCTCAAGAAACTGCCCGACCTCCTACAGCCTGTCGGAATCCTATAAATTCACCCCGGCCGGCAAGCCGGCGGTGATCGTCGTGCTGGTGCAGCGTTTCAGCCAGGGTTTCGAAGGGCGCGATCGCCGCTTCCTTGCCGTGACCGGGCAGCCGCGCTGACACGACCACGGCCCAAAGTTGCCCTGTCGATGACTATTGATTGTTCTAGATCGGCAAGGCCACAAGCATGAGGCCAATGCCGCCAGCGATCAAAATAGCTGTCGCCAGCGCTTTTCTGTGACGTTCGAAGCTCGTCGGAGCCCGCTCCCAATTGTAACGCATACGCTATCTCCCCAAGACCCAGGCAGGTTTTACCTTACTCTAGGGAAGAAAAGCAACGGCCGAGCGGTCGGTTCCCTTGCTTGTCGCCTCGCGCTGGCGACTATTTCTGGGGCGATTCCGGCCGGGAACAGGCTGCGGATGCGATTTTGCGACCGGGAGGATTTGTCAAAAGGCAAACAGCGCGTGCCGCCCGCCGGCGGGGAGTTCGAGGTCGACAAGGGGACGCTCGATCAGGACATGGCGGCACTGGCCACGGAGATACGCGCTGATGGCCGACGGTCCGCTCCTGCACGCTTTGTTTCGCTGTCATCTTTGGACAGCGCAAAGGGCCGTCAGGGACTTTGCTAGCAAATTGTCGGCGTCGACAGCCGGCGCTTCCGGATCGGCGTAGCGCAGCAGCAGCTGTTCTTCGGCAGGTGTAAGGGGCGGCAGCATCAACCCGGACAATGTTGCGGATCAAAGGGAGAAGATGGTCGCAGAAAAGCATGGCGGAAGCCAGGGCTACATGCCCCAGCGTAGCGCCGCCGTGTGTACAGGCGCGTCCCAGAATGCGGTCGTCTCGTCGTCGAGTATGGTGAGTGTGATCGAGCAGCCGGCCATGTCGAGCGAGGTGACGTAGGAGCCGACCAGCGAGCGGGTCACCGTCACGCCATGCGTCTCGAAAATCGCCCGCGCGCTGTTGTACATCAGATAGAGTTCCATCAGCGGCGTGCCGCCGAAGCCGTTGACGAACAGCAGCGCCGGGCCTTTCGCCCTGTCGCCGAGATCGCCCAGGATCGCGGCACAAATCTCCTGCGCGATAGCATCGGCGCTTTTCAACGTGTCGCGCCGGCGGCCGGGCTCGCCATGGATGCCGACGCCAAATTCCATCTCACCGTCGCCGATGTCGAAAGTCGGCTTGCCCGCCGCCGGCACCGTGCAACTGGTCAGCGCCACGCCCATCGAGCGGGTGGCGGCGTTGACGCGGTCGCCCAGCGCCTTCAGTGGCGCCAGCGCCAGGCCATGCTCGGCTGCCGCGCCGACGATTTTTTCCACCACCAGCGTGCCGGCGACGCCGCGCCGGCCCGTCGTATGAGAAGAATTCTCGACGGCGACATCGTCATTGGTCACGATCTGCTGGATGCCTTCCGACATCTCGGCCGCCATGTCGAAATTCATCACGTCGCCCTCATAGTTCTTGACGATGAACAGGCAGCCGGCGCCGGTGTCGACGGCTTCCCCCGCTGCCAGCATCTGGTCCGGTGTCGGCGAGGTGAACACCTGGCCGGGGCAGGCGGCGTCCAGCATGCCGTGACCGACAAAGCCGCCATGCAGCGGCTCGTGACCGGAGCCGCCGCCGGAGATCAGCGCCACCTTGCCCGACCGCAAGGTCTTGCGGCGGATGAATTTGTGCTCGTCGCCAAGCACCAGGATGTCGGCATGGGCGGCCACGAACCCGTCAAGGCTTTCGGTCAGCACCGTGTCCACCGAATTCATGAATTTCTTCACGGCCGTCTCCTCCCGAAATAGGCCAGATAGAAACGATCAGCCACCCTTGCCGGTGATGCTGGTGATCTTCTGGATGAAGTCGTTCACCGCCCTGTCGAGCGCTGCATTCTGCTTGTCGTCGCCGAAATCCGGCACGATCAACGAAACATGCCGCGTCTTCCGCATCCCTGCGGCGACGGACATTTTGCCGGGATGCGCCTGATGGTAGGCGGCGAGAAACTGGTCACGCTCGGCCGGACTGAAATGGCAGACGGAGAAAATAGCCGGCAAATGTTTTGACGGAATCGGGATCGAATAGGTGGGGCTGGAAATCTGCGTGACGAAACTGCGATGTTTGCCGAGCGCGTCGGCGAGGCGCTGACGCATACCGGACGGGCGCTGGTCGATGACGTGCGACAGGATCGTCTTGTAGGCGCGGATCGCCTCTTCGGAACCGGGTTCGGGTGTCCTGTCGACCATGCCAGCCGCGCCTAGACCGAAATATCAGCTATGGCCGCCTTGGCCATGGCGAGTTGCGCCGGAGCGACGGAAAGGTCGCGCAGGCCGGCTTCGAGCAGTGACGGGATCGAGGCGGGATCGCCGCCGGCATCGCCGCACAGGCTGACCGGGATTTCTTCACGCAGGCCAAACGCGGAGACGGCAGCGATCAGCCGCAGCACAGCCGGATGACGGACGGAATTGAGATGTGCCACGGCGGCGTTGTCGCGGGCCGCCGCCATGACGTATTGGGTGAGATCGTTGGAGCCGATCGAGAAGAAGGCGGCTTCGGTAAAGGCTTCCGGCACGATCGCGACGGAAGGCACCTCGACCATGATGCCGAGTGGAGGCATCTTGTGTGCGACGCCGCGAGCGGCAAGTGCAGTCTGTTCTTCGGCGAACATCGCCGCTGCCTGCCGGTATTCCTCTACAATGGCGATCATCGGGAACATCACTTTCAGGCTGCCGTGCACGGCGGCGCGCAACAGCGCCCGGATCTGTACACGAAACACCTCCGGTCTTGCCAGCGACAGCCTGATGCCGCGCAGGCCGAGGAAAGGGTTGCTCTCCTCGACGGTGAAGCCCGGAACCGGCTTGTCGCCCCCGGCATCGACAGTACGGATCGTCACCGGCTTTTCGCCGGCCCACTCCAGCACCTTGCGGTAGGCGCGATATTGCGTCTCCTCATCCGGAAGCGTCTTGCCGAACAGGAATTCGGTGCGCATCAGGCCGACACCGTCGCAAGTGACGATATCGATGCTGTCGACTTCGGACGGGTCGGTGATGTTGACCTGCACGCGAACGGGCGTGCCGGCCTTGGTGACTGCCGGCCGCGCCAGGAAAGTCCCGGCTTGGTCCCGGCGTGCTGAGAACGACGACGACGATTGGCGAAAGGCAGCTATTTCAGCCTTGGAGGGCGACAGCACGATGCTGCCATGTTCGGCGTCGAGCAAGGCGATGCCGGCAAGATTGGCCGGTGAGCTGCCAAGACCCACAACCATAGGCACGCCGCGCGAACGCGCCAGCATGGCGACGTGGCTGGCGGTGCTGCCTGCCCTCAGCGCGATGCCGCCGCCGCTGCTCCAGTCGGTTTCGAGAAAACGCGTCGGTGCGATGTCTTCACCATAGAGGATGGCGCCGGCTGGCACCTTGACGTTATCATCCTCGGTCAGCGCCCGCAGCACCTGGTCCCTGATGTCGCGTATGTCGGCGGCACGTGCGCGGAAATAGTCCTGGTCGGAAGCATCGTAGCCGGCGATTTCGGTGTCGAGCGCCTGCCGCCAGGCTTGATCAGCCGGCTGGCCGGCGCAGATAGCGGCAAAGGCCGGGCTGCTCAGCGCATCATCTTCCAGCATGGCGATCTGGAATTCGAGCATGTCGGCCGCAGCGCTCTCAGCTGCCTCGATCAATGCGGTGAGACGAGCCGCCGCAATGGCGATTGCAGTCTCAAGCGCGGCCCTCTCGTCGTCGGCTGTATCTTTGCCGACATACGATACGATAGTCTGGTCGAGATCGAACAGCGGCCCTTCGGCATAGCCGGCCGAGGCCGAAATGCCTTGCAGCCTAAGCGGTTCGGACATGGTCCGTGCCTTCGTCGAAATCGCGGCGCACCAGCTCGACCAGCGCGTCAACGGCATCATCGGCGCCGTCGCCACTGGCCCTGATATGCAGCACCGTACCCTTCGGCGCCTTGGTCGCCATTACCTTAACGATGCTCTTGGCGTCGAACCATGGCCCGTTGGCGGCCAGCGCTATTTCCACCTCTGCGGCAAAAGTCTTGGCCAGCTTGGTGAACTTCACCGAAGGGCGCGCGTGCAGGCCCACCTCGTGGGTGATCACAACGGTCGCTTCGGCGGATGCGGACATGTCTTCAAGCTTCCCGTTCACGACGGCGACAATTCATGCGCCGTCGCCACCACTTCTTTCAGCGAGGCGCCGCCGGAAGATTCGGTCGCCGCCATCACCGCGCCTTCGACGATCGGAGCATTGCACACGATGATCTTTTGCGACCGTGGCTCGCCGATCATCTCCACCGCCATTTCACTGTTGGTCTCAGCGCCGCCGAGATCGACCAGGATGGCGACGCCGGCTTCCGACCAGGCCTTGTCGATAGCTCCCATGATCGCCTCGACATTGGTGCCGAGCCCCCCATGGCCGTTTCCGCCGCACCATGCAAGCGGCACTTCGTCACCCACCATCTGCCGCACCATGTCGGCCGTGCCCTCGGCAATGAGCGGCGAATGCGAGACGATGACGATACCGACATTGCTCATGCGCTTTTTCCGATGGTTTGCGCCACAGTGCGCACCAGCAGCGCGGTTGAGCGCGCGCCGGGATCCATGTGGCCGATCGAGCGGTCGCCGAGGAACGAGGCGCGGCCGCGCAAGGCCTTCATCGGCATGGTCGCATCGGCCGCAGCGTCGGCGATATTGGCGATTTCCGGCGCCGTCTTTCCCCGCAGCAATGCGTCATGCACCGGCTGCAGCACGTCGAGCATTGTCTTCTGCCCGACCTGCGATTTGCCACGCGCGGCCACCGCTTCGATGGCCTTGCCGAAAGCCGCCGTCAGATCGGCGCGATCGGGCTCCGTCGAAATCTCCTTGCCGAGCGCCATGAACAAGGTGCCGAACAGCGGACCGGAGGCGCCACCGATCGTCATCACCAGCTTGGTGCCGATCGCCTTCAGCGCCTCGGGCAGCGATTTGGCGGCAAACGCCTCGGCATCGGCCCGCACAGCCTCGAAGCCTCGCTTCATGTTCAGCCCATGGTCACCGTCGCCGATCGCCTGGTCGAGCGCCGTCAACTCTTCGGCATGCGCGCCAATCGTATCCGCTGCGGCCGCGATCAGCTCGGCAAGGTTCAACGCCGCCATGTCACCTGCGTTCCCGGTTTCCATCTTGCCGGCAGTATCGAAAGAACGCTCATTCGACAACTGAAGCATGTTTCAGGCCGCTTCATGCAGCGCGGCGGCGGCCGCGAAGACTTCAGCCATCGCATAGGCGCCGGGGTCGACCACGCCTTGCAGCTTGCTGCCGACATAGGCAGACCGACCGGCCTTCGCCCTGTCCATGGCGGCCGTAGCCTCGGCACCGAGTCGTGCCGCTGTTACCGCTTCGTCAAGACCACTGGCGGCGAGCGCTTTCAGCGCTGGTTCCAAGGCATCGACCATCGTGCGATCCCCCATCTTGGCGCCGCCATAAAACGTCATCCGTTCGAGGCCGGCAAGCAGCGCCTTGGCTAGGTTCGCGCCGCCGTCCTGAGCCTGCGCCGCCGCGGTGAAGAAGATCGACAGCAGCACGCCGCTGGAGCCGCCCATGGACGCGCTCAGAGTGTCGCCTATTGCGCCAAGGGTCGCCGCAGGTTCGGCAAGCGGCAGCGTATCAAGCCGCTCCAGCACACTGCGCGCACCGGTCGCCACCGTCGAGCCGGTGTCGCCGTCGCCTGCCTTGGCGTCCAGTCCGTTCAAGGTAGCTTCGAGCGCGATCAGCCTTTCGCAGATGGCGACGACAAGGCGCCTGGTGCGTGCATCCTGGCTGGGCTTGCGTGTCGCGCTCTGTCCGGCCGCTCTCGCCATCGGCACGACGGCAGGCTGCACAACAGGCTTCGCCGGCATCCAGGCCTGTGGTCCGACCGGCGCCAGCAAGGCTGTCTCGCGCGCTGCGTCGAGCCGGATTAGCGACAGCGAGAAGCCGTTCATGTTGAGCGCGGTCATAAGCGGGCCGGGGCCGATCGTCAGCTTGATGGTTCTGCGCAGCGGCGAGGCCAGCACCGCGTTGGCGATAACAGACATTTCGAGCGGTGGCACGGAGCCAAGATTGTTGATCAGCAAGGCGTAGGTGGCCTGGGGATCGAGCCGCACCGCAAGACGCTCACCCATGATCGCGACCAGCCTGTCGGCGCTTTGCACGGCAATCCGCTCCACACCCGGCTCGCCATGGATGCCGAGGCCGAGCTCGCCGTCATTTTCACCGAACCTGTCCTCGTGCGGCTGGCCGGGGATCGAACACGACGAAAGCGACATGCCGAGCGAAACGATGTCCTTCGCCGCCGCGCGAGCGACTGCCGCAACGGAGGCCAGGTCATGACCGGCTTCCGACAGATGGCCAGCGATCTTGTGCACGAACAAGGTGCCGGCAACGCCGCGCGGCTGGGTGATGTCAGGCAAAGCGATGTCGTCGGCGACGATCACCATCTCGACGCGAAACCCTTCGGCGCGCGCCTTCTCGGCCGCCAGGCCGAAATTGAGACGGTCGCCGGTATAGTTCTTGACGATCAGCAGGCAGCCTGCCGGACCGGTGACCGCGCGGATGGCCGCCAGCACCGCCTCGACGCTCGGTGAGGCAAAGATCTCACCCGAGACCGCCGCCGTCAGCATGCCCTTGCCGACAAAGCCGGCATGCGAGGGTTCGTGCCCGGCGCCGCCGCCAGAGACGATGCTGACTTTCGTCCTGTCCCAGTCGGCACGCAGGACGACCTTGATCTCGGGATAGCCGTCGAGACGTGCGAGATCGCCTGATCCAATGGTCCGCAACAGGCCGTCCAGCGCCTCGGTGACGATCGTTTCCCTGCGGTTGAAAAAGTGCTTCATCGAATTCGTCCCGTATTAGCAAAGTCAAAAACCGGCGCTGAGCCGCTGGCAGGCAACACCGAAAACCGTTTCACATAAGCCTTTGTCCGTCGGCGCCAAAATACAGCGGCGACCGGTAGCGGATCACCACTTTGTCGCCTTGCGCCAGATCCGTGTCGGGATCGGTCAACGTTACCAGCTTCTTCGGCCCCACCGTCACATGCAGGTGGTTCTGGTCGCCGAGATGCTCGACCCAGTCGACCACGCCGTCGGCATGGCCATTGGTTGCCTTTTCGATCGTCAGATGTTCGGTGCGCGCGCCGATCGTCTTGGTTCCGGTCGGTGCGCCGCTGTCAGGCAGCAGCCCGGTCGGCAGAAGATTGATCGCCGGCTGGCCGAGTCTTGCCGCGACATGCAGGTTAGCCGGCTCAGAGTAGATCGTCCGCGGAGAACCGATCTGCACCAGATCGCCGTCGGCAAGGATGCCGATGCGATCGGCCATGGTCATCGCCTCGATCTGGTCATGCGTGACGTAGAGCATGGTGGCGCCAAGCTCGGTCTGGATGCGCTTGAGCTCAAGCCTGAGGTCCCCGCGCAGCTTGGCGTCGAGCGACGACAGCGGCTCGTCCATCAGATAGATCGAGGGCTTGCGCACCAGTGCGCGGCCGATGGCGACGCGCTGCATTTCGCCGCCCGAAAGCTTGGTCGAACGGTTGGCGAGCTTGTGATGGATGCGCACCATCTTCGCCACCTCCTCGACCCGCCGGCGGATCTGGTCCTCCGGCATCTTTCGCGCCGGCGAGCGCAGCGGGAAGGCGAGGTTGTCGAACACCGACAGATGCGGATAGAGCGAATATTGCTGGAAGACGAAGGCGGTGTCGCGCTCGGCCGGCGACAGTGTCGTGGCGTTGTGTCCGCCGATTTCGATCGTGCCGGAATCCGGCCGTTCCAACCCGGCGATCAGCCGCAGCGTCGTCGTCTTGCCAGCCCCGGTCGGCCCGAGCAGCACGACGAATTCACCATCTGATATATGCAGGTCGAGGCCGTTGACGGCGGCATGATCGCCAAAACTCTTGGTCACGTTCCTGATGTGCACGTCAGCCATGACGGGCCCTCCGCTCAGAGGCCACATCGTGGACCGCGGTTCTCACCGCGCGGCCGGATCCTTTCTCGAACAGCGACAGCCGCGCGCTGCTCAGCGTCAGGCCGACATGATCGCCGGTGGAGAGGCGGATTTCGGCCGGCACGCGTGCCTTGATGATGCCGTCCGCCGTCTCCACCGCGACGATCTGCGTTGTGCCGAGATATTCGGTGCCGTAAATGGCGCCGCGCAACTTGGAGGCATCGTCGAAGCGGATGTGTTCGGGCCTGATACCGAGCGCCATGTCGCTAGGTGCGATATCTTCGCGCACCTCAGGCACCGCGACCTTGGCGCCCTGCACGACGATCTCCTTCGCGCCCTTGGCGAGCCCGCCGCCAAATCCCAAAAAGTTCATCGGCGGCGAGCCGATGAAGTCGGCGACGAACATGGTCGCCGGGCGGTCGTAGATTTCGCGTGGGCTTCCGAACTGTTCGATGACGCCATGGTTCATCACGGCGATCTTGTCGGCCATCGACATCGCCTCCATCTGGTCGTGGGTGACATAGACCGTGGTGGCGTGGATGCGGTTGTGCAGTTCGCGCAGTTCATGGACCATCAAATCGCGGAATTCAGTATCAAGGGTCCCCAGCGGCTCATCCATCAGGAAGCACTTTGGCCGCCGCACGATGGCGCGGCCAAGCGCCACGCGCTGACGGTCGCCGCCGGCAAGGCCGGAGACGGATTTGTTGAGCAGATGGTCGATGCGCAGCAGTTTTGCCGTCTCCTCGACCCGCGTGCGGATTTCGGCCGACGGCATGCCTTGCGCCAGGAGCGGGAAGCCGATGTTCTTGCGCACGTTCATATGCGGATAGAGCGCGAACAGCTGGAAGACGAAGGCGATGTCACGCTCGCGGGCCCGCAGCATGGTGACGTCGTCGCCGCCAAGCAGTATCTGGCCGCCCGTCGGCAGCTCAAGTCCGGCGATCATGCGCAAGGTCGTCGTCTTGCCGCAGCCCGACGGCCCGAGCATGACGAAGAACTCGCCATCCTCGACGACGAAGTTGGAATCCTGCACGGCGACGAAATCGCCGAAGGCCTTTCTCAGGTGCTGGACGCGAATTTCGGCCATGATTATTCCGGAAATTTCGAGACGACGATGAACATTACGGTGCCGGCGAGCATGGTGATGAAGGAGTAGGTGTAGAGCGACAGCGCGAAGGGCTGGAACAGCATCAGGAAGCCGATGGCGATCAACGCCGTCGCGATGTTCTCCATCAGCCCGCGCCTGGCCCAGCGAGGCCATGATGATTTCCTGGAGATGGCGGCGCGCGTCATACGTAGCCTTCCTTTTCCACGTCCAAAGGGAGAGATGGCTGCCAGGTGGTTCCCCCACTCCGTCGCTGCTTCGCAGCGCCACCTCTCCCCCCTCCGGAGGGAGAGGAAGGGAGCCTGGCTGAATTAGGTTCGCGCCCTTCCTCTACCCCGTCGATCGGGGGAGAGGTGTCGAGCGAAGCTAGACCGAGTGGGGGTCGACCTGGCGCGGCGCCAGACGATACATGTGCCCGCTTGCCATGCGCGCTATCGCTAAATGCTAAGCGTTCGCAAATGTGTCGATCCCGTAGCCGTGAACGAGGAGAAGGGAAACGGTGACACCGGCGGTCTCTTATTCCCACATCAATCATTTGCGCACCGCGCCGAAGGTGATGCCGCGCAGCAATTGCTTGCGAAGCAGGATGGTGAAGACCAGGATCGGCACCAGGAAGATCGTTGTCCCGGCCGCCACCGCCGGCCAGTCCTGGCCGCCTTCGCCGATGATGGTCGGGATGAAGGGCGGCGCGGTCTGCGCCGTGCCGGAGGTCAGGAGCGCTGCGAAGGCATATTCGTTCCAGGCGAAGATCAGGCAGAAGATCGCGGTGGCGGCGATGCCGGTCGTCGCCTGCGGCAGCACGGTGCGCCAGAAGGCCTGCAGCCGCGTATAGCCGTCGATCATCGCCGCTTCCTCATATTCGCGCGGGATCTCGTCGATGAAGCCTTTCAGCAGCCACACCGCCAGCGACACGTTGACCGCCGTGTAGAGCAGGATCATGCCGAGTGCCGTGTCGGACAGGCCAAGCTCGCGGTACATCAGGTATATCGGAATGGCGACGGCGATCGGCGGCATGAAGCGCGTCGACAGGATAAAGAACAGAAGATCGTCGGCCAGCGGCACCTTGAAGCGCGAGAAGCCGTAGGCCGACAGCGTGCCGAGAAACACCGCGCAGAAGGTCGAACCGAAGGCGATGATCAGCGAATTGACGAAACGCGGCAGGAAGTTGGACGGACCGGCGATCACCATGTTGCGCTTGCGCGTGGTCTCGTCGCAGAAGCCCGTCGCCGGGCCCAGCGAGTTGATGTATTCCGGCGTCTGCCGGGTCCGCGTCGTGAACAGGTTGCAGTAGCCTTCGAGGCTCGGCTGGAACAGGATCTTGGGCGGATAGGCGATCGAATCCGGTGGCGTCTTGAAACTGGTGGCGAAGATCCACAGCAGCGGCACGATCGAGATCAGCGCATAGGCAATGATGATCGCGCCGGCGATGCGCTTCGAGTTGGCCGAGGGTGCGACGACCGAATGGGCTGTGGTCAGGCTCATCTCTGCTTCACCTTGTTGAGCGCCTTGACGTAGATGTTAGCCAGCCCGAACACTGCGACGAACAGGATGATGGCGAAGGCCGAGGAATAGCCGGTGCGCCAGCTTTCGAAGGCTTGCCGCTTCAGCGTGATCGAGGCGACCTCGGTGGTCGAGCCCGGCCCACCGCCGGTCAACAGGTTGACCATGTCGAACATCTTGAAGTTCTCGATGCCGCGAAACAGCACCGCCAGCATGATGAAGGGCAGCGCCATCGGCAGCGTGATCGACCAGAACTGCCGCCAGTTCGAGGCGCGGTCGACCTCGGCGGCCTCGTAGATGTATTCGGGGATCGAGCGCAACCCGGCGAGGCAGATCAGCATCACGTAGGGCGTCCACATCCAGGTGTCGACGATGATGATCGACCACGGCGCCAGCGACACGTTGGAGAGCATCTGGATATCCGTCGGCGGGATCCACGTGACGAACGAGATGGCATAGGCGAACAGGCCGATCTGCGGCTCGTAGAGGAAGCGCCAGAAATTGCCGACCACCGCCGGCGACAGCATCATCGGCACCAGGATCAGCGTCGTCCAGAAGGCATGGCCGCGGAATTTCCGGTCGATCAGCCAGGCCAGCGTGAAGCCGATCAGCGTCTGCAGCAGGATGGTCCAGAACACGAAATGCGCCGTCGTCTGCATGGCGATCCAGATATCCTTATCGCCGAGGATACGCTGGTAGTTGGCAAAGCCGAGGTTCTTCACCACTTCGTTCGGCCGGTTGGCGCGGTAGTTGGTGAACGACAGATAGATCGCCCAGAACAGCGGGAAGATGTTGATGGCCAGCAGCAACAGGATCGTCGGCGAGATGAACAGCCAGGCGAGGCCCTTGTCGCTGATGCCCCGGACCTTGCGGGCCAACGGCTCCGGGGTCGCCCGGGCAACGTTATCCGCGGTCCGATTGAGCATGGTGAGTCCTGCTTCGGTCACTTGGTCGTCTCTGTCATGGAATTTATCGGAACTGCGTCCCGTGCCAAGGGCGGCACGGGACCAAGAGCATGATGCCGAAAAGTGTGCAGCGGTTTTCGGACGACATCATGCTCTCTCTTTTTATCCCTGGAGGCGGATGATTTCTGGTCGATTCGACCTAAAAATCATCCGCCTCTGGGCCTAGCTCGGGAGGAGCCGGTTACATCTTGCCATCGTCCTCGAAGACCTGCGTCCAGTCCTTGACCAGGCCGTCCAGTGCGTCCTTTGCCGATCCCTGGCCGGCGACGACATAGTCGTGGAAGCGCTTCTGCGAGGCCTGCAGCAGCGGTGCGTAGCTCGGCTCGGCCCAGAAGTCCTTCACGATGGCCATCGAGTCGAGGAAGGTCTGCGCGTAGGGCTGGCTCGCCGGGAAGGCCGGATCCTTGACCACCGCGTTGAGGCAGGAATAACCGCCGAGCGACCACCACTTGGACTGCACGTCCTTGTTGGCGAACCACTTGATGTATTTCAGTGCCGCTTCCTGCTTGTCGGAATAGGACACCACCGAAATGCCCTGGCCGCCGAGCTGGGCGAACTGCTCGCCGTCGGAACCCTTCGGATTGACGAAGTAGCCGATCTTGTCGCCGCCTACATTCTCATCCTTCTGCAGGCCCGGCCATGTGAAGGCGAAGTTCATATGCATCGCCACCTGGCCGGATTTGAAGGCATCGACGCCTTCGCCCATGTAGCTGTTCGAGGCGCCAGGCGGAGTGCAGCAATCATAGAGTGCCTTGTAGAACTCCAGGCCCTTCACCGACTTGTCGGAGTTGACGAAGCCTTCCATTTCGTAAGGCTTCTTCGGGTTCTCGTACTGGAAGCCGTAGCTGTAGAGCACGTCCATGGCGCCCATGGTGATGCCTTCCGAGCCGCGCTCGGTGTAGATCGAAGCGCCATAGACGGTCTTGCCGTCGATCTCGCGCTTCTGGAAGAATTCGGCGACCTGCTTCAACTGGTCGAAGGTGGCCGGCGGGCCGAGATCCCAGCCGTACTTCTCCTTGAATTCCTTCTGCAGTTCCGGCTTGGAGAACCAGTCCTTGCGATAGGTCCAGCCGACGACGTCGCCCATGGCCGGCAGCGCCCAGTAGTTCGGCGTGTTCTTCGGCCATTCCGAATAGCCGACGACAGTTGCCGGCACAAAGTCGTCCATGCTGATCTTCTCCTTGTCGAAGAAGTCGTTCAGCTTGACGTAGTGGCCGTTCTCGGCGGCGCCGCCGATCCACTGGCTGTCGCCGATGATCAGGTCGCACAGCTTGCCATGCGAATTCAGCTCGTTGAGGAACCGGTCGGCATAGTTGGTCCACGGCACGAATTCGAATTTCATGCCGATGCCGGTTTCCTTGGTAAAATCTTTGGACAGTTCGACAAGCGCGTTTGCCGGGTCCCAGGCGGCCCAGCACAGCGTCAGGTCTTCAGCGTGCGCGACGTTCAAGACGGCTGTCGACGCTGTAATCGCCGAGGTCAGTCCCAACGCCAGTTTCAAGCTCGATTTCATGCCTTCCTCCCATTTGCGAAACGCGCCCGGATGACGGTTTCAAGAGCCTTCAACCCCTCTCCTCAGGGGCCTAAACATGGCGGCGCAACAGCACCGCAGATGTTTAGTAATTTGTTTAGTGATGCAATTTTTACTAAACAAGGCAAGCGAATTCGTTGCTGCGTCGCAGCATGCCGGGGGCGGTGTCTGAAAACGTTGGAAAAAGTGCTGCTCGCTCGTCGGGCGTTCGTAGCCGTGCAGCCAACGCCGACGCATTATTCGCAGATCGCCTGGGCGGTGATCCTTGGCGCATTGTTCTTCCAGGAATACCCGACGGGCTGACGCTGGTCGGCCTGGCGGTCGTCGGTGGAGCCGGCCTGCTGACCATGGTGCGCGAGGAAGCGCGGCTGGGTACCGTGCGCTGGAACCCGTTTTCGCGCACCCGGCTTTAAGCCGGCACCGGTTGCACGGCGACCGTCAGCGCTGATATGCGGACGCGATGACGACAAAGCCCTTGCCCGAGCTTCCTGTTTCCGCCGTGCTGCCGGCGCTGGGCGAAGCGCTCCGCGATGGCAACAACGCCGTGCTGGTGGCGCCGCCCGGCGCCGGCAAGACGACACTGGTGCCGCTGGCGCTGCTCGACGCATCCTGGCTGGGCACTGGTAAGATCGTGTTGCTCGAACCGCGCCGGCTCGCCGCGCGCGCCGCCGCCCGCCGCATGGCCGAATTGCTTGATGAGGAGCCCGGCGCCACCGTCGGCTACGCAATGCGCATGGAGAACCGCACTTCGGCAAAGACCAGGATATTGGTCGTCACCGAAGGCGTGCTCGCGCGGATGATCCTCGACGATCCTGAACTGCCCGGCGTATCGACTGTCATTTTCGACGAATTCCACGAGCGTTCGCTCGATGGCGATTTCGGTCTTGCGCTGGCGCTCGACGTGCAGGGCGCGCTGCGCCCGGATCTGCGCGTACTGGTGATGTCGGCGACGCTCGACGGCGCGCGCGTCGCGAAACTGCTGTCGGGCGCGCCGGTGATCGAGAGCGAGGGCCGCGCCTTTCCTGTCGACATCCGCTATGACGAGCGCCCCGCTGGCACCACCATCGAGGACGCCATGGCCAAGGCGATCCGCTCGGTGCTTGCCGACGAAAGCGGCAGCGTGCTTGGCTTCCTGCCCGGCCAGCGCGAGATCGAGCGCACCGCCGAGCGGCTGGCCGGAAAGGTCGGCACGGACACCGACATCGTGCCGCTCTACGGTATGCTCGACGGCAAGGCGCAGGACGCGGCGATCAAACCGGCGCCTTCAGGCCGTCGCAAGGTGGTGCTGGCCACCTCGATCGCCGAAACCTCGATCACCATCGACGGCGTGCGGGTCGTCATCGATTCCGGCCTGTCGCGGCTGCCGCGCTACGAGCCGGCCAGTGGCCTCACCCGGCTGGAGACCGTGCGCGTCAGCAAGGCTTCCGCCGACCAGCGCGCCGGCCGTGCCGGTCGCACGCAAGCTGGCGTCGCCATCCGGCTGTGGCGGGCCGAGCAGACGGCTGCGCTCCCGGCCTTCACGCCACCCGAGATCTTGGAGGCCGACCTGTCCGGCCTGCTGCTCGATTGCGCCGCTTTCGGCGTCGCCGATCCGACAGGGCTAGCCTTTCTCGATCCGCCGCCGACGCCAGCGCTCAATGAGGCAAGGGCGCTGCTGCACGCACTGGATGCCATAGGCGAGGCAGGCCGTCTGACGGAAGCGGGCACGGCGATGCGCAGGCTCGCTCTGCCGGTGCGGCTGGCGCATATGGTCGCCGAGGCAGCCAGCAGCGGCCACGCCTTCGAGGCGGCCATGCTCGCCGTGCTGCTGACTGAACGTGGGCTTGGCGGCGACGGCGCCGATCTGGAGCGGCAGCTGATGCGGTTTCGCTCGGAACGAACGCCGCGTGCCACCGCCGCGCGGCAGCTCGCCCAGCGGTTGGCGAGACAGGCCTCACCCTCCCCCTTGAGGGGAGGGTCGGCGAGCGAGCAGAGCGCAGCGACGCGAGGGAGACGGGGTGGGGTCGCCGATGGCGTGCCCGAAACGACCCCACCCCGATCCGCTACGCGGATCGACCCTCCCCTCAAGGGGGAGGGTGCCGGCGCCCTCTTGATCCATGCCTGGCCGGATCGCGTCGCCAAGGCGCGCGGTGAGCGCGGCCGTTTCGTGCTGGCCAATGGTTCGGGCGCCATGCTCGATGCCGCCGACCCGCTGGCGGGAGAGCCGTTTCTGGTCGTCGCCGACCTGCAGGGCAAGGCACAGAATGCGCGTATCACGGCGGCAGCTTCCATCAGCGAGGACGATGTCCGCGCCGCGCTCGCGGACAAGATCGAAACACGCAGGCAAACGAGCTTCGACCGCGACAAGCGCGCGGTGCGCGTGCGCGAGACCGTTCGCCTTGGCGCCATCACGCTTGCCGAGCGCATGCTGCCGCCGCCAACCGGCACTGATGCCGATCGCGCCATAACGGATGCGGTGCGCGAGCACGGGCTGTCGCTGCTGAGCTGGAGCAAGGAGGCGCAAACGCTGCGCCAGCGACTTGGCTGGCTGCGTCGCGGCCTTGGCGCGCCCTGGCCCGATATGGCGGATGCCGCCCTCATCGAGCGCCTCGACGACTGGCTGCTGCCGTTCCTGTCCGGCGCGGCATCGTTTGCCGCCATCGATGTCGGCACTGTCTCGGCCGGATTGGCCACACTCGTGCCGCACGATCTGCAGCGTAGGATCGACACGCTGGCACCAACCCATTTCGATGCCCCGTCGGGCAGCCATGTGCCGATCCGCTATGACGGCGAATGGCCGGTGCTGGCGGTTCGCGTGCAGGAGCTGTTCGGCCTCGACCGCCATCCCGCCATTGCCAATGGCACCGTGCCGCTGACACTCGAACTCCTGTCGCCGGCACACCGGCCGATCCAGACGACGCGCGACCTGCCCGGCTTCTGGCGCGGCTCCTGGGCCGATGTGCGCGCCGACATGCGCGGCCGTTATCCCAAGCATGTCTGGCCGGAAAATCCGCTGATCGCCGCTGCCACCGCCCGGGCAAAACCCAGAGGCACCTAGCGCTTGCCGTTCAGCGGCTGTAATCCATGGCCATGATTAACATTTTGCGTTCGCCCGATTTCCAGCAGAGCCAGAGACTGCGCCTCAACACGCTGATCCGGCTGCGCTGGCTTGCCATCGTCGGTCAGAGCGTTGCGGTTCTCGTCGTTGCCTATGGGCTGAAGTTTCCGTTGCCGGTCAGCCTCTGCTTCGCCCTGATCGCCTGTTCGGCCTGGATGAATCTGTTTCTCGCCTTCCGTTTTCCGGCGGCGCACCGGCTCACCCCGCTTGCGGCCTTCGGCATCCTCATCTTCGACAGCCTGCAGCTTGCCGGCCTGCTCTACATGACCGGCGGCCTCACCAACCCGTTTTCGCTGCTGATGACCGTGCCGGTCGTCATTTCGGCGACCTCGCTGCCCCTGCGCCTGACCGCCATCCTCGGTGGGCTGGTGATGTCGGCGGCGACCTTGCTGGTCTTTGTCCATCTGCCGCTGCCCTGGCATGAGGACGCACCGCTGGAGATGCCCTTCATCTATGTCGCCGGCATGTGGATGGCGGTGCTGTCCTCGATCGCCTTCACCGCCATATACGCTTTCCGGGTGGCGGCCGAAGCGCGGCTTCTGGCCAATGCGCTCGCCGCCACCGAGCTGGTGCTGCAGCGCGAGCAGCATCTTTCGGCGCTCGACGGGCTGGCCGCCGCTGCCGCGCACGAGCTTGGCACACCGCTCGCCACCATCGCGCTTGTCGCCAAGGAGATGGAAAAGGCACTCGGCAAGGATGCGAAATACGGGGAAGACGTGAAGCTGCTTCGCTCGCAGAGCGAGCGCTGCCGCGAAATCCTCAAGCGCCTGACCAGTCTGTCGTCCGAGGGCGAGGCGCATCTTTCGCGGCTGCCTTTGACCTCGCTGGTCGAGGAGGTCACCGCCCCGCACCGCGATTTCGGCATCTCGATCAAGCTTCGGCCTGGCGAGCGCATCGGGCCCGAGCCGGTCGGGCGCCGCAATCCGGGCGTCATTTACGGCCTCGGCAATCTGGTCGAGAATGCCGTCGATTTCGCCCGCAAGAGCGTCACCGTAGGCTGGAGCTGGAACGAAGCCACCGTCACCTTCTCGATCATCGATGACGGACCGGGCTTTCCGGCCGAGATCATCGACCGTATCGGCGAGCCCTATATGTCGACGCGCCAGGGCAATGAAGCCGGCGGCGGCCTGGGGCTCGGCCTGTTCATTGCCAAGACGCTGCTCGAACGCTCGGGCGCGACGCTCGATTTCCGCAATTCGAGCGGCCTGGGCGAGGGCGCCGTGGTACAGATATCGTGGCCGCGTGGTGTGTTCCTCAATCCGGAAATCACTTCGGCCAGCATGTTCGACACCGCCTGAGAGCCTTGAAGGAGCTCTAAAAATTGGACAATGAGGCTCAGGAACTATATCTGCGTAAAATTAAGGCAGCAGGAATTTTGAGACTATGACAGGCGACGAAAATATTGGCGCAATGGTTGAAGGCGAGGACACCTCGCTGCTCATCGTCGATGACGACAAGCCGTTCCTCACGCGGCTGGCCCGCGCCATGGAAACCAGGGGCTTCGTGGTCGAGACGGCCGAGAGTGTCGAGGAGGCAGTTGCCAAAGCGCGCGCCAATCCGCCCGCCTACGCCGTGGTCGACATGCGGCTTGGCGACGGCAACGGCCTCGACGTGGTCGCGGCCATCCGCGAAAAGCGTCAGGATTCCCGCACCATCATCCTGACGGGGTACGGCAACATCGCCACCGCGGTGACCGCGGTGAAGCTCGGCGCCGTCGATTATCTCTCCAAGCCCGCCGACGCCGACGATATTTTCGCGGCGCTCACCCGCACCGCCGGCGAACGCGCGGCACCCCCCGAAAACCCGATGTCGGCCGACCGCGTGCGCTGGGAGCATATCCAGCGCGTCTATGAAATGTGCGAGCGCAATGTCTCCGAGACCGCGCGCCGGCTCAACATGCATCGCCGCACCTTGCAGCGGATACTGGCCAAGCGCGCACCGCGCTGAGAGACTGCTTGGAAACTCTACTCTGGCGGCCATCTGATGGCGTTTTCTGCGCTTCCGTTGCTCACGGACCAAATGTCCGCTGCGCTACGGTTCTCGAAACCACCACCATATGACTCGCCAGAGCGAATTTCGAAACAGTCTCTAGGGGCGCGGAACACAGTCCGATGCTTGCTCCACTGCCGGAGTTTGAGCATCATCGTGAGTGACGTGGCTTAACGGAGGCGACATGCAGGATCTGAAGCAGCGGCCGGTTTCCGTCTTCCGCGAATTTCTCGATAGTGAAGCGGCCGGCGGTATCATGCTGATGGTGGCGGCGGCACTGGCCCTGATCGTCGCCAATTCGCCGCTCTCCGAAACCTACTTTTCCGCGCTCCACGCCTATCTAGGCCCGCTCAGCGTCTCGCATTGGGTCAATGACGGGCTGATGGCGGTGTTCTTCCTGCTCGTCGGGCTGGAGATCAAGCGCGAGATGCTGGACGGCCAGCTTTCCACCTGGCCCCGGCGCGTGCTGCCCGGCGTCGCCGCCGCCGGCGGCATGGTGGTTCCGGCGCTCGTCTATGTCGCCATCAACCGCAACAATACGGCGGCACTGTCCGGCTGGGCGATCCCGACCGCCACCGACATCGCTTTCGCGCTCGGCGTGCTGTCGCTGCTCGGCAGCCGCGTGCCGGCCTCGCTGAAGGTGTTCCTCACCGCACTTGCCATCATCGACGATCTCGGCGCCGTCATCATCATCGCCATCTTCTACACCAGCGGCCTGTCGCTGGCATATCTGGGGTCGGCCTTCGCTGTCATCGCCGCGCTTGTCGTGCTCAACCGCATGCGGGTGATGACGCTTGTGCCCTACCTGGTGCTCGGCGCCATCCTGTGGGTGCTGGTGCTGAAATCGGGTGTCCATGCCACGCTTGCCGGCGTCGCGCTGGCGCTGACCATTCCGCTCGAACGCTCCGCCGGGATCGGCCACGACCTCGACCATTCGCCGCTGCACCGGCTCGAGCACGGCCTGCACAGAATAGTGCCCTTTGTCGTCATTCCGATCTTCGGCTTTGCCAATGCCGGCGTTTCGCTCGCCGGCCTGAGTTTTGGCGCGCTGATCGAGCCGTTGACGCTGGGTGTCGCCGCCGGTCTGGTGGTCGGCAAGCTGGTGGGCGTGTTCGGCTCCTCGGCACTGGCCATCCGGTTCGGCCTCGCCGACCTGCCGGCCAATGCCGGCTGGACGCACATGATCGGCATCTCGCTGCTGTGCGGCATCGGCTTCACCATGAGCCTGTTCATCGGCCTGCTCGCCTTCGCCAGTGACGTGGCGTTGCAGGATGCGGTCAAGGTCGGCATCCTCGCCGGCTCCTTTGTCGCCGCCATCCTGGGTGCCGCCATGCTTTTGCTGGCGCCGGCAGTTGGTGGGGTGGACGGGGGCGAAGAGTAAGGCAAAACCTACTCGCTCTCACCCTCGAGCGTCGGCACCGACACACCGGCGAGTTCGGCCGCCAGCAGCCGTGAAGCGCCGGCCCGCGCGATCCGCAGCATCAGCGCCTTGCGCGTTGCCGCCGCCATGCGGTGCTCGGGTGCATCGCGCAGGATCTCGGCGCCATAGCCATCGGAGAGGATGAAGCCGCACTCGTCCGGAAAGATCTCCGAGGGCACACCGGGATGGGTGGCGAAGAAGAAGCGGTCGGAATGCAACCGGTAGTCGGGCCATTTGCGGTCGACCCTGAAATCCTCGATCGAGGACTTGATCTCGATGATCCAGATGTCGCCTTGCCGGGTCAGCGCGACGAGGTCGGCACGGCGGCCGGTGGCCAGCGACAGCTCGGGCAGCACATGCGCGCCCATCTCCATGAGCAGCCGCTGCACGCCGCGCCGCACCAGCATGGCACGTTCGGACTGGCGGCCGTCGATGAGTGGGTTGATTTGAATGGGGGAGATGATCGGCATGGCGGCACCATGCCAGATTTTGTTCACGGTTTGAACCCCGCTCGGGGAGGCGATTATGTACTTTGCAAACAGGCACCATTGAGAGTAGCCTCCCTTCCGGGTTTTCAGGGGAAAGGGCAAATAAATGTCAGAGCATTTGCAGGGTAGAATCATCGCGCTTGAGCTTCTTATGCGAGCGCATGTGGTAAGGCTGGCGCTCAATGAGAGAGACCCACTTGGCCATATTCAGTTCATGAAAGACGCGATGTTGAAGGATTTCCACACATACGCGCCCAAAGACCCATACAGCCAGAGTGTAATGAACGAAGCCAAGAACGCGCTAGTCCATCACTTCGATCAGGCTGCTGTGCGATTGAAGAAGGACGGCTGATAATCACCGTCTCGCCATGAGCTTTTCTAAAGGCTTCTAGCATCGGTATTTCTCCGTCCTTGGGAGGGGCAAATGTTGACGCTCTTGGGATTTCCAATCGCGTTCATTTTGGGGTTATCGGGGTTTGCGTGGTGGACCGTCATTTTTCCGACTGTCCTTGCAATCATCGGCGCGGCAAGAAGTGACCCGGCTCGCGCCCAGCGAACACAGTTCGGCAACCCGTTGATTTTTGCGTGGGCAGTTTTGCCGTTTCTCGGCCTTTGGTGGATAGGGTCGCTGTTTTAGATCAGCGACCTTTCTTGGCCTTAACGGCAGGTTTCTTCGTTGGCTTCGGCGCTGGCGGCATATGCGCCAGCTTGCCCATTACGGCGTCTGCTTTTGAGCGATCCCCATCCGCACCATGTTCGCGCGCAACGCGGATGAACTCTGCGGATTGATCAGACTGCTTCGTCTTGGGCTTCATCGAACTTCATACCTATTTGGTCAGCGGCGGCTTCCCGCTTCAACCTACGCGTTTCCCGTTTTGGGGCCGTCTCGGCGATTTGAAGCTGCATCTTAACGAGCTTCGCGTCCTCTGTCGAAATCTCGCGTAGCTCGCCCTTGCCTTCATCCGGCCATGTGGTCGGGACCACAAAGAAGCCCGGACTTGCTGTCCGAACATGTGCCAGGATCGTCGGCCACCAATGCAGCAACAAAGCTGCCTTGCGGCAGAACTGCCAGTTGTCCCACTTCGGCGCGAAGAAGACGACAACCATGCCTGCATCCACTAGGGCCAATCGCTCATGCGGGACTGTGGACATTTTCACGTCCCCGGACACGATAATTCGCCCGCCAGACGATGCGTACCGCCTAACCCAAGGCACGTCGCTCTTGCGTCGATAGTCCGGGTCTTCAGGCTTTGGCGTATAGTCTTTCGCGCTCTTGATCTCTACGCCCTGCACTAGGTGCTTTAGGCTGCGCTCTTTATGGAAAAGCGTGAAGACCCGCACCATGGCGGCTGGCATATTTTCATCAAAGGCGACCTTCAAGCCGCCTGCCGCAAGTCAGTTTCGAAGCTCACAGCCTCGCTGACTTGCTTTTCAGATATCTCGAATTGGTCCGCCACCACGCTAACGCTTCCCTCGACCTTCACGGCGTGGGCTAACCTCTCTGTCGGTATATGGCTTTCCTGTAAGATTGGCCGGCCAAAAGAGAAGCGCGGATGCACAATGACATTCGGGGCAGTTCCCTTTCGAGGATACCAAGCCACCATGTTTCCTTCCGGGTCGAACACTACGTCTTCTTTCAAAGACGGCATGAGCAAACTGGGTATCTCGAAGTTCTTGGTTTTCAGATCCTCATAAACCAGTTCGATGCCATGCTTTCTGGTGATCGCCGCAACAATCCTCCTGCCATCCGTTTGAAACACGATGCGCGTGGCGAAAGGGTGCGGATGAGCGAGGGTAGCTTTCGCCTCTTGCAGGATGGAACGAATTTCATTCAGGCGAACTCCACTGTTGGCAAACCTCGCCACGAAACGAAGCTCCATCAAGTTTGTGAAGTTGACCGCGACCTTTCCATTCACCAGCCCAAGCTGGTTGTCGATTACCGGCTGCTGGCGTCCCTTCTTGCCGTTCACCCAAATCCGCACGTCTGCCTGCGGTGCCTCGACTAGCTCTGCAGTTTCAGGAACGGTGAATATTCCGCCGCCTAGCAGGTCAGGCTTATGAGGGTCCAGCTTCACGAGACGCCTACCGACGAGTCCCGGTATTTAAGACGCTTTCCAACGATGCCTGCCATAGCGTTCACCGTCCGATTATTGTCATCAATGCCAAGCGCGATGCGGTTGTTGTAGCGAAAATCGAACTCTGCCAGATAGCGGTGAAGATGCTGCTCACCACAATGCTGGTAGATACCCTTCATGCCGCGCTTGAAGATGCTGTAGTAGCCTTCCACGGTGTTGGTGTGGACGGTCTTTTCGCCTTCGTAGCGGACATACTCGTCCTTGGAATGCGTGACGACATCGTGAGAAGCGAAATCCTGTGCGGCGCGGCGATAGATGCCGCTTTCGTCGGTCATTAGCGCGCTCTCGCGAGCGATGTTGGCGCGAACGATTGGCATCACGTTGCCCATGCGGGCGGTGTCGACGTGGAAGGAACGCGCGCGGCCGCCACGCTCGACAAGCGTAACGACGGAATTCTTATGAGCGCCACCGCCACGCTTCACCGGAGCGCCTTTCAGGCGACCGATGTACGTTTCGTCAACTTCGACATGCTTGCCTTCGCCGCCCATTGGGGAAAGAACCCCATCGCGCATAGCCTCGCGTAAGCGATGGAACATGAACCACGCGGTCTTGTACTGGACCTGCAAAGTCCGATGCAGTTGGTGAGCGCTGATGCCCTTCTTGCTGGACGCCAGAAGGTGCGCCGCCTGCCACCACTTGTGCAGCGGAACGTGGCTGCTTTCGAACACGGTGCCGACCTTCACGGTGAACTGCTTCTTGCATTCCAAGCAGCGGCGAAGGCCAGTGCGAGCGGTTGCGCCAGTCACGCGGGTAATGCGCGTCTGTTCGCAATTGCCGCACTTCGGGCACACCGGACCTTCCGGCCAAACAATCGCTTCCAGCCGCTCGAAAGCAGCTTCTTCGTTGTGGAAGTGGGGTTCGGAAAGGACGCTCATGACACTGATTTCCTAGAGTGAAATCAGTGTATCACAGCCGCCGTGTTTGTAAAGTACATAATCGCCCTCGGGGAAATATCCGATTGACAAATGAAGCGTAGTAGGAATATAATCCTTGACGATTGATTGCCAAGAGAGGATGCAACGTCATGGCCCTACGGGAAGTGCTGATGATGAGCCTGCATTGGATCGCATCACTGATTGATGCTCTCTTCCCATTTGCATGGGACGGTCGAAAAGCCCCCGAAGTCCTGGGACGAGCCGGGTTCAGTCCACTTATGCCACCAGCGTGGCTGCGACCGGCTATATCATCCGGGATCGTGGGGCCGGTCGTCGCCATGGCGTGCATGCGCCAATTCTTGCAGGTTGGCTCGCATGTCCCGCAATAGCCGCTTCATGAAGACGCGGCACCAGCATGGCGCCATCCGACTGGCGGACGTCGCTTCTTGTGCTCTCGCTTGCCCGACACGTAGGAAAGAGATCAATCTAAAGAGAGAATGGGTTGTACAAAAGGAATAAGATTGTGCTGCAGATCATGCCCAATAGCATAGCAGTCTCAGCACCCCACCATGGGCGTGATGGTTTAGGAATTTTATAGGGCGTCGCGTCGAATTCGGCCATCTTTTGCCGAAATCTATACCAACTGCGGAGCGCCTCGAAAACCACAACGCCAGTTACCCAAAGCAACAAGATAACTATGACGTTAGAAAGAGCTGTGTATTGACCCCTCGATGTGGAATTTTGTGGAATTTGTGTATTAAGCCAAATAGAACCGCCAACAATCAAGGTAAAACTTTGGATATACAGCTTCAAAGCGTCCCGAGTATATTCTAGCTTTTTGTCTACTACGTTAGATATATATTCGTATTGAGTGTCTTCATCGACTGCCATTCTAATGGCTCCCTTAGGTTTGTTATATTGTAAAATTTAGATATTGTTACCGTCGGCGCAGCTCATCGATGATTCGATTATAACTCCGTTTGAGGTGTGTAGAAAGGTCTCGCTTCGATTTTATCAACACGAACATCTAGTAGTGTTAGCGTGATTTATGCTAACGAATTGTCGAGCGTGAAGAAATGAGTTCTACGACGGTCTACTCGACAATCAAGGATTGTTGGCGCCTGCCTCGAAACCGTCTTTCCCGACCAAACCGTCCCGGCTATGTCATCCAAAATCGGGCAGTTTGGCCTCGCATCGCCCGGGGCAGGATGCCGTTCACGGTTTGAACCTGTTTTATGCGGGCGATTATCCGGTTGGCAGACCCCGGCCCAAATCAATGGGCGCTCGTTTTGGACAGCAGGTTTAAAATCAATACACCAGCCATGATCAGGCCCATGCCGACGAAGCCTGCCAGGTCGGGCTTTTGCCCATAGACAATCCAAGCGACCAGCGCGACCAGAACGATGCCGCCGCCCGCCCATACCGCGTAGGCGACGCCGACCGGTATCCGATCCAGTACCTGGGATAGGAAGAAGAATGCCGCCGCGTAACCGAGCAGCACCAGTATCGACGGGCCAAGCCTGGTGAAGCCCTCGGAGGCTTTCATCGCGCTCGTTGCGATGACCTCACCGACAATAGCCAAGGCAAGAATGGCATAGGCAGGCATAGGTGGAACCTCCATTGATGGGAGGCATCTAATGATCAGAACTCTACAACGGCGTCACGTTCACTTTCCCGTGATGAATGCTACCCCGCAGCGGGTGGTGAGCAGCCTCATCGACCGGAGGCCACTCTTTAAATTAGCTAGCGCGCATATAAGGAAAAAGTGGTATTTTAGGAGGCAGCCGGAGCTCCCCCATTACACCCCGCTCCGGTCAGGCCCGGTAGCGGTCCACCCAAAGGAAAGGCTGCCGGGCCGCCGCCTTCTATCTACCGCGGGGCAAAGTGGGGCCAGAGCCTGAGGTTCACACAAAATCTGACAGTCCGGAGATGTCCATGGGACGTGCCTCAGTTGGCCGACATGTAAGCCGCGCCGACCCAGCCCACCAAAGGTAGCTCCGGTCATCACTATGACAACTCACCCTCGCGCCTCAAATGGATATTTCGTCGCCAAAATGGCCGACGCGGATGCCGGTGAGACAACATTGCCTAAGTCGCGTCGGCCATCTGCGGCAGATTTGGATTGCCGCTCGTCAAGTCTAGCGCGGCTCAAAAGGTGGGCAATGCGCCTCGCGGCTTGGTTAAGAACGTACAATCGAGTCTCCGTGTGCCTTTTTGCAACCAACCCATGGCCCGCTCGTTGACCATTGCCGGGTTGATCCCCTGGCACTCCAGAGACTGCCCGCCGCCCTACAGCGGCGGGCCTTTTTTGCCTGATTGGAAGTCTAGCCTACAGCAACAGCGAAGGCCTCGGCGGATGCCGAGAGCCTTCGCGTTTGCCGGATTTCGTCAGAAGCGGATCCAGAAGGATCGGCGGAAACATCTGCGGCGCCAATAACCGTGACGCCAATAGCGACGGCAAACCCGTCTCCAATGGCGACGGCGGCCGCGACGGTGCCACCTGCGATGCCGCACGAACTCGATGCCGTCCTGGGCGTCAGAACTGTCCTGATCGAGGATATCGTCGGACGGTCTGTCGAGTTCATCGAGAATGCCGGGTCCCGTATTCGGGATGCCGGCCAACGCAGTGGCAGGACGCGCAAGTGCGACCACGGTCGCGGCCCCTGCCATTCCAAGCATTCCAGTCAGAAACAATCGCCGATCCATGCCAACCTCCGTCCTTGATCATTGCGACAAGGATGAAATAGTGCGGTCGATTGACGCGCCCAGATATGGAAGGAAATTGTGCCGATCGAACTGTCGCTGGGTTACGCAGCCCCCGCCATGTCATCAAGGATCGGGCAATCCGGCCTTTCGTCGCCATGGCAGGCGTGAATCAGCTTTTGCAGGGTCGAGCGCATCGACTGCAGTTCGCGCACCTTCTCCTCGATCGCCGTGACATGGGCGGCGGCGATCTCGCGCACGTCGTGGCTGGCGCGGCTGCGGTCCTGGTAAAGCGCCATCAACTGGCGGCAATCGTCGATGGAAAAGCCGAGATTGCGCGCACGGCGCAAAAAGGTCAGCCGGTGGATGTCGTCTCCGGAATAGTCGCGGTAGCCGTTGGCGGCGCGCGCCGGGGCGATCAGGCCGATCTCTTCATAGTAGCGGATGGTCTTGGCCGGCAGGCCGGAGCGGTGGGCGGCGTCACCGACATTCATGACGATTCTCCTCGATTCCTGACGAAGCCGTTGGCTCGGTCATTGAATTTCCTCCACAATCCTGTGAGGGCTGTTGCCGAAATGCCATAGTGATGTGCTTACCAGCACGTCAACTCCGGCATATAGGCATCGCGCGCTTGGCAAGCAAAGCAAATGCCAGCATGAATGATGGTGAGAAAGCGGCCGACTCGTGCCGCCGAAGTTGGGGCGGGGCACCGGATCACCTGATGCGCATGAAGTCGTTTGCAATCGTCGCCGCACTGGCGCTTTCCACTGCTATCGCCGGTTGCAGCACCATCGGCTCGCAGCTGTTCTCCAACAGCTATGGCGCGGTCACCGACGCCGGTTACCAGCTGCCGCGCATCCCGATCGAGAAAGTGCCGATGAAGTACCATCGGCAGGAAGTGAACTACGATAGCCCGGAAAAGCCGGGCACCATCATCGTCGATACGCAGAACAAGTTCCTCTACTTCATCGAAGGTGACGGAAGGGCCATTCGCTACGGCATCGGCGTCGGCCGTGAAGGCTTCGAATGGCACGGCACCGCCCATATCGCGCTCAAGCGCGAATGGCCGACCTGGACGCCGCCGCGGCAGATGATCCAGCGCCAGCCCGAATTGGAAAAGTTTGCCGGCGGCATGGAGCCGGGCCTGAAGAACCCGCTCGGTGCGCGCGCCATGTACCTGTTCAACAAGGGCGGTGATTCGGGCTATCGCCTGCATGGCAGCCCAGAATGGAATTCGATCGGCAAAGCAATGTCGTCGGGCTGCATCCGCCTGATGAACCAGGACATTATCGACCTCTATGACCGCGCCTCAGTCGGCGCCAAGGTCATTGTTCTTTAGATCATGACCCCGAGAAACCGGTATCGGTTCTCGGAAAAATCATGATCAGGTAGAGGCAGCTTTCGTACGCGGACCGTCTAGGCAACAACGGACGTCCCAAACAGAAAACCGGGCAATTTGGCCCGGTTTTTTGTTTTTTGCTTGCTGTAGTTTCGACGCAATAGGCGTCAGGAGACCTGCTCGACCTGCTGCACCTCCGGCACGAAGTGGCGCAGAAGGTTCTGGATGCCGTGCTTCAGCGTCGCCGTCGATGACGGGCAGCCGGCGCAGGCGCCTTTCATGTGCAGGAACACCGTGCCGTTCTCGAAGCCGCGGAAGGTGATGTCGCCGCCATCCTGGGCGACCGCCGGGCGCACCCGCGTATCGAGCAATTCCTTGATGGTGATGACCAGTTCCTCGTCGGCCTTGTCGTAGAACTCACCGGTCAGGCTGGTCTCGGCGGCAGGGCCGGCCTTGGCCATGACAGGCGCGCCGGACATGAAATGCTCCATGATGGCGCCGAGGATCGCCGGCTTCAGATGCTGCCAGTCGGGACCATCCTTGGTCACGGTGATGAAGTCATAGCCGAAGAAAACACCGGTGACGCCGGGAATCTCGAACAGCCGGCCCGCCAGCGGTGAGGCAATTGCAGCACTGTCGGCATCGCGGAAATCGGCGGTGCCTTCCAGAAGCACTTCCTTGCCGGGCAGGAATTTCAGCGTCGCCGGGTTTGGCGTCGATTCGGTCTGGATGAACATGGCCATCTCCGTGCCCGTTTCGGGCAGCTAGTTTGGAATAATTCTAAATAGGCTTAATCGGCTGGACATTCAAGCGAAACACATCGCCGGAATGGCTGGCTGGCGGAATGTTTTTGCGCGCCCTGGGACGCGCTCGAAGGTCTGTTGAGATGCAGGTCAGGCTGGCCTCACCTGAATATCAGCACCACCTCAGGCGAGGCTGTCGATCTCCTCATCCGACAGATTCTGTGGCACGACGGTCACCGGGATCGGGAAGGCGGCACCTTTGCCGGCGACAGCGCCGACCAGCGGCCCCGGGCCTTCCTTGCCAGCACCGGCGGCCAGCACCAGGATGGCGATGTCCTGGTCTTCCTCGATCAATTTGTGGATCTCTTCCGTCGGCTTGCCTTCGCGCACCACCATCTCCGGCTCGATGCCAAGCTTCTGGCGGACCTTGCTGGCATAGCTGTCGAGTGCCGCGCGCGCCGTGGCGGTCGCCTCCTCGCGCATGATCTTCTCGACGCCCAGCCAGTGCTGGAAATCGTCCGGCTCGATGACATAGAGCAGCACCAGCGTGCCGCTAGTGCTCTGCGCCCGCTTCGAGGCGTAGGCGACGGCGCGCTCACACTCGGGCGTGTCGTCGATGATCGCCAGGAACTTGCGGCGATGGCCGGCTTCGCGGCTGAGGCGTTTGGAGACCATATTCTACCTGTTCGATGGTTTCGGTCGCAATCTGCCACTGCCGTCGCCCGGCGGCAAGCCGCCGGCCTTGGACCAGTATGGTGCAGTGCGCTAACGGTGGGGTCAGCCCTGCAGAAGCCCGATGATGTCGCGGACCGTCTTCATCGTCGCTTCGGCCAGCACGCCGGCGCGCTCGCCGCCATCCTTGAGCACCGCGTCGACATAGGTGCGATCATCGGAAATGCGGCGCATCTCGCTGGCGATCGGCGCCAGTTTTTCCACAGCAAGATCGGCTAGCGCCGGCTTGAACACCGAAAACTGCTGGCCGGCGAATTCCTTCAGCACATCCGCCTTCGACATCTCGGCGAGGCCAGCATAAATGCCGACCAGGTTTTCCGCCTCGGGTCGCGCGGCCAGGCCGTCCAGCTCGCTCGGCAACGCTTCCGGGTCGGTCTTGGCCTTGCGGATCTTCTTCGAAATGGCGTCGGCGTCGTCGGTCAGGTTGATGCGCGACAGGTCCGACGGGTCCGACTTCGACATTTTCTTGGAACCGTCGCGCAGCGACATGATGCGCGCCGCCGGCCCGCCGATGACCGGCTCGGTCAGCGGGAAATAGCCGTTCACGGTCTCTTCGCCGACCTGCATCTCGACGCCGACGCCTAGACCGGCGATGCGGTCGGAGAAGTCGTTGTTGAACTTCTGCGCGATGTCGCGGGTCAGTTCCAGATGCTGCTTCTGGTCCTCGCCCACCGGCACATGGGTGGCGCGATAGAGCAGAATGTCGGCAGCCATCAGGGAGGGATAGGCAAGCAGGCCGAGCGACGCGTTCTCGCGGTCCTTGCCGGCCTTATCCTTGAACTGCGTCATGCGGTTCATCCAGCCGATGCGCGCCACGCAATTGAAGATCCATGCGAGCTCCGCATGCTGCATGACCCGCGACTGGTTGAAGACGATGTGCTTCTTCGGGTCGATGCCCGAGGCCAGGAACGCCGCGGTGATCGACCGCGTCTGGTCGGCGAGGTCTTCATAAACGAGTTGTGCTGTCAGCGAATGCAGGTCGACGACGCAATAGATGCAATCGGATGTTTCCTGCAGGGCGACGAATTTTTTGATGGCGCCGAGATAGTTGCCGAGATGCAGATTGCCGGTCGGCTGGACGCCGGAAAAGACAAGTGGCTTGAAGGCGGTCATGATTGTCCTCATGGCTTGTGGAGGGCCGTTTCGCGCGCGGCGAAAGTCTTGCGACGGCGCGCTTATGGACGAAGGCGTGGAGCGGATCAAGAGGCGGTTTGGGATGTCAAAGTGGCTATGATCATGTTGACATAGTTATGTAGGCTACTACATATTCTCTGCTACATTTCTGGTAAGGCAGGGCTGCGAGATGACGATCAACATCAACAACAAGGAGGCGGACAGCCTGACGCGCGCCTTCGCCAAGGTCGAGGGTGTCGGCATCACCGAGGCGATCGTGATCGCCATGCGTGAAGCGCTTGAGCGCCGACGCAACCGCGAGACGCCGCTGGAGACGGCGGCTCGGTTACGGACCGAGTTCGGGATTGAGCTAAGCGAGCAGGCCCGCAGGCCATTGCCGCGCTCGGTTTACGACGAACTGTCCGGCGAAGACTGATGTTTGTCGACGCGGCCGCTATCGTCGCGATGCTGAGCCATGAGGCCGAAGCCCAGCGCTGCGCGCAGGCGGTCATGGAAGCGTCGGCTCCATTCACGTCGGCGATCGCCGTTTGGGAAGCAGCAATGGCGCTTTCGCGATCGGAAAAGCTGGCCATACCGGTCGACCTAAGCCTGAAGATAGTCAGCCGTTTTCTCGAAGAGCGGGCAATTGCCTTGCGGGAGCTTCCGCCAGCCTCCGATGCAGCATCTCTGTCAGTCGAGGCCGCGTCGCGGTTTCGCAATAACGCCATTCGCCTGAACCTAGCCGACTGTTTTCACTACGCTTGCGCGCGCTACTATGGCGTTCCGATGCTTTCGACGGCGGACGAATTCCGGCTCACGGATCTGGAGACTGTTCCTTGACAGGCGGCGTGCCCTTCCGCCCGACATTGCGCCGGATCATACCGAAATCGGCCCCACCGGTTGCAAATGCGGTGACGAAGTAGAGCAGCGCCCCACCGGCAACCAGCGCCAGAAGCGTCGTCGCCTTGACGACCAGCGGCGACCCCGGGCCGAGCCTTACGGCGAACCAGTGCTCGGCAAAATAGAGCGCCGCCCCCATCACCACCGCCGACAGCACCAGCCTTGGAATGCGCTTAATCAGCGGTACGTCGCGGCCCCAATGGCCGCGCCGGATCAAGACGCCGAGCAGCATCACCGCGTTGACCCAGCCGGCGACGGCCGAGGCTACCGCAATGCCGGGAGCGCCCATCCGTGGAAACAGCGTCAGCGCCGTCGTCACGTTCACCGCCACCGAGATGGCGGCAAAGATCATCGGCGTGCGCGTGTCCTCGCGGGCGAAATATCCTGGAGTAAATGCCTTGATCAGCACGAAGGCCGGCAGGCCGAGGCCGAAGATGGCCAGGATCGCCGCCACCGTCGGCGTCGAGCCGTTGGCGGCAAACGCGCCACGCTCGTAGACCAGCCGCACGATCGGTTCCGACATCACCCAGAGTGCGGCTGCTGCCGGCAAGGTCAGGAACAGCGTGAATTCGACCGAGCGGTTCTGCAGATTGGCCGCCTCGATCGGATTGCCCGACTTCAGCGCCCGCGACAGTTCAGGCAATAGCACGATCGCGACCGCCACCCCGACCACGCCGAGCGGCAGCTGGTAGATGCGGTCGGCATAGGCAAGCGAAGAGACAGCGCTGTTCTGTGCCGAGGCGATCGCCGTGCCGATCAGCTGGTTGATCTGGGTGATGCCGCCGGTGATCGCCGCCGGCAGCGCCAGGATCAGCAGCCGCTTGACAGCGGGCGTCATTTTCGGACGGCGGAAGCCGATAGAGATGCCGGCATGGCGCACCGCCACCCAGACGATCGCCAGTTGCACCAATCCGGCGGCAAGCACGCCCCAGGACAGCCCATAGCCGACGGTGAGTGCGTCCGAGCCCTTGTACCAGGCATAGGCGAGCACGCCGATCAGGATGACGTTGAGGAACACCGGCGCAACGGCGGCGGCGAAGTAGCGGCGCAGCGAATTCAGCATGCCCGCCATCATGGCGCCCAGCGACATGCAGATCAGGTAGGGGAACATGATCGTCGCCAGCGTCACCGTGGTGTCGAATTTCCCCGGTGTGCTGGCAAAACCCGGCGCCACCAGATAGCGCACGATCAGCGGCATCGACAGTTCCATGACGATCGTCAGCGCCAGCAGCGCCGTGAACAGCGCGCCGAACACTTCCTCGGAAAAGCGCTTGGCGCCATCGGTGCCGTGGGTCTCGATCTCCTTGGCGAACAGCGGCACGAAGGCGGCGTTGAAGGCGCCCTCTGCAAACAGCCGGCGAAACGTGTTGGGAAACTGGAAGGCGGCGTTGAAGGCGTCGGCGACCGGTCCGGTGCCGAGTGCTGCGGCCATCAGCATCTCACGGCCGAAGCCGAGCGCGCGGCTCATCAGCGTGCCGGAAGCGACCGTTGCGAATTTCTTGACGAGGCTCATGCGTTTGGAGACTGCCTACAGGATAAGGACAAAGTGATGGTGGCGGTCACTCGGCGGCCGCCACCCTGGCTTTGCCGCCGCGTTCGGGCACGATGCCTTCGAGCGTTGCCATCAGCCGGTTGCGAATGGTGGCGATGCGGGCCGGGCTGTCGATCTTCTGGCCGGTGAGATCGGTGACATAGAAGGTGTCGATGACCTTTTCGCCGAAGGTGGTGATGTGGGCCGATGCGATGTCGAGCGACAGGTCGGAAAGCGTTCCGGTGATCTCCGACAGCAAACCCGGCCGGTCCAGGCCTTCGACCTCGACGACCGAAAAACGGTTCGACAGTGTGTTGCGGATTTCGGCGCGCGGCGGGATCTTGAACACCTTGGCGCCGCGCCGTGGCTTGGTGCGCTTCTCGATCATCTCCGGCAGCCAGCTCTTACCGGACAGCACGTCCTCGATCAACCGGCCGACACGCTCGGCCCGCCGGCGCTCGTCCTCGTCGCGGTCGAATTCTCGCGAGATCAGGATGGTGTCCAGGGCGCGGCCGTCCGACGTCGTGAAGATCTGCGCGTCGACGATGTTGCCGCCGGCTCCGGCGCAGGCCCCGGCGATGACCGAGAGCAGGCGGGGATGGTCCTGCGCCAGCACGGTGATTTCGGTCACTGCCTCGAACTGGTGGGTCTTGACCATGGTGGCAAGCTTCTTGCCCGCCACATCAGCCTCGCGGATGAATTCGGCATGGCGCAGCTGGTCGGCGAGATCGACGGTCAAAAGGTAGTTCTCGTAATGTTGGCCGACATAGCGCTTACGGACCTTGTCCGGCCAACTGGCAAGTGCTTCGGCGAGAAGCTCGCGCGCCGCCGCCGTGCGCTGGGCGCGCGACACTTCCGAAAACCCGCCCGTCAGCAGCAATTCGGTCTCGTAGTAGAGCGTGCGCAGCAACTGGCCCTTCCAGCCGTTCCAGACACCGGGTCCGACGCCCCTGATGTCGCAGACGGTGAGGATCAAAAGCAGCTTCAGCCGCTCGACCGACTGTACGATCGCGGCGAAATCCTCGATGGTCTTGCGGTCGTTGAGGTCGCGGGTCTGCGCCGTCATCGACATCACCAGGTGGTTCTCGACCAGCCAGGCAACGGTTTCGGTATCGGCCGGGGACAGCCCCATATGCGGGCAGATGCGCCGGGCGATCCTGGCGCCCGCTTCCGAATGGTCTTCGGGCCTGCCCTTGGCGATGTCGTGAAGAAGCACGGCGACATAGAGCGCCTCGCGGCTCTTCTTCAGTCCCGGCATCAGCGTATGCGAGAGGGGATGGACCTTTTCGCCGTCGCCGCGTTCGATCTCGGCCAGCACGCCGATGCAGCGGATCAGGTGCTCGTCCACCGTATAATGGTGGTACATCGAGAACTGCATCATGGCGACGATCTTGCCGAAATCCGGGATCAGTCTGCCGAGCAGCCCGGCCTCGTTCATGCGCCGCAGATTGAGTTCGGCATTGCGGTCCGAGGTCAGGATGTCGAGGAACAGCCGGTTGGCCTCCTCGTCACGCCGCAGCGATTTGTTGACCAGGCCGAGCGAGCGGGTCAGCAGCTTCAGCGCATCGGGGTGGAACTCCAGGCCGTGCTTGTCGGCGAACCAGAACAATCTCAAAAGATTGACCGGATCGCGTTCGAACACCTGGTCGTCGGCGATGTTGATGCGGTGGTTGTCGACGATGAAGTCCGACGTGCCGGCCAGCTTGCGCTTGCGGCGCGAGAAGGTGAGGAAGATACGGTTGAAGCCCGGCACGTGCTTGGCCTGCTCTTCTTCGAGCGCGGCGCAGAAGATGCGGGTCAGGTCGCCGACATCCTTGGCGACGAGGAAATAGTGCTTCATGAAGCGCTCGACCGCCGACAGGCCGGGGTGAGTGGTATAGCCGAGCCGTTCGGCGATCTCGCGCTGGATGTCGAAATGCAGCCGTTCCTCGGCCTTGCCGGTGAGAAAATGCATGTGGCAGCGTATCGCCCACAGAAAATCCTCGGCCTTCTGGAACTCCCGGTATTCGCCCTCGGTGAAGACGCCCTTGTCGACCAGTTCCTCGCCGGTGCGCACCCGGTAGAAATATTTACCGATCCAGAACAGCGTCTGCAGGTCGCGCAGGCCGCCCTTGCCGTCCTTGACGTTGGGCTCCACGAGATAGCGGCTTTCACCGGCCTTCGCATGGCGATCGTCGCGTTCGGCAAGCTTGGCCTGGACATATTCGGGGCCCGTCGTGCGCACCACCTCATGGTCGAAGCGCAGCATCAGCTCGTCATAGAGTTTTTCCTCGCCCCACAGGAAACGCGCTTCGAGGATCGAAGTGCGGATGGTGACGTCGGTGCGCGACAGGCGCAGGCATTCGTCGATGTTGCGGGTGGCGTGGCCAACCTTCAGCCCGAGATCCCACAGCATGTAGAGCATGTACTCGACGGTCTGTTCGCCCCACGGCGTCTGCTTGTAGGGCAGCAGGAACAACAGATCGATGTCGGACCCAGGCGCCAGCGTGCCGCGGCCATAGCCGCCGACGGCGACGACGGCCATGCGCTCCGCCGAAGACGGGTTCTTGACCCGGTAGACATGGGTGACGGCGAAATCGTAAAGCGCCCGGATAATCTCGTCCATGAGATGCGACAGCCGCGCCGCGCAGGCGCTGCCGCCGCCGTCGTCCCTGAGCATCCGTTCGGCAATGGCGCGCCCCTCTGCCAGCCGCCCCTTGAGCAGCTGGAGCACACCGCTTCGCGCTGCCTGTCCGGAACCGTCGCCTGCCGTGGCCGCGGTCAGCGCGGTCATCTCGCCGCGCATGGCTTCGCCATCGATCAGTTCGTCGAGCTTCAGGGAGATTCTTGCCATATGTCCAGGTCGGCCTTGCCTTTTCGGCGGCGTCTATAGCGCGTTTTCGCGGCGCTGGGTATGGGGCGAGAGGACGAGCTCTCCGCGGTGGTCGAATGGGATGATTTTTTCTTCTTTCGAACAGGATCGATGCATTTGGATTGGAAGAAGCTGCGGCTTCCTAGCACGCGCGACGCCGTGAGATGAAGAAATTTAACCCCTTGACCTTCCAGTTACTGGAAGCCCTATCTCCGCGTCATACGCCGACCCATTGAGGCATTTTTCGCATGACGCTTTCCGATCACGATCATCACATACATGGCAGCTGCTGCTCGACAAACGGCGCAGCGCCTGCCGCGAAGGCCGTCGTCCGCGACCCGGTCTGCGGCATGACCGTCGACCTGGCCGCCGGCAAACCGACCGCCGAGCATGATGGCCATCTCTACCATTTCTGCAGTCAAGGCTGCCGCACGAAATTCGTCGCCGAGCCGGAAAAATTCCTGACGGCCACCGATCCGGTGTGCGGCATGAGCGTCGTCCGCGCGACAGCCAGGCACTTCGCCCGCCACGAAGGTCAGGGCTTCTATTTCTGCTCGGCCGCTTGCCAGGCGAAGTTCGAGGCTGAGCCGCAAAAATATCTCGGCGACAGGCCGGCGCCCCAGGAGATGCCCAAGGGCACGCAATACACCTGCCCGATGCATCCTGAAATCGTCCGCGACAAGCCCGGTTCCTGCCCCATCTGTGGCATGGCCCTGGAGCCGATGGGCGTGCCGACAGGCGATGAAGGGCCAAATCCCGAGCTTGTCGATTTCACCAGGCGGTTCTGGGTCAGTGCCGCGCTGTCGGTTCCCTTGCTGATCGTCGCCATGGCCCCGATGCTCGGACTGACGTTTTCGTCCCTTATCGACGAGCGGACGATGGTCTGGCTGGAGCTGGCATTGGCCAGTCCTGTCGTGCTGTGGGCGGCGCTGCCTTTCTTCCATCGCGGCTGGGAGTCGCTCGTCAACCGCAGCCCCAACATGTGGACGCTGATCTCGCTCGGCGTCGGTGCCGCCTATATCTACAGCGTCGTCGCCACGCTGTTTCCGGACATTTTTCCGCATCAGTTCCGCGGCCATGGCGGTGCCGTGCCGGTCTATTTCGAAGCTGCCGCCGTCATCGTCGCACTGGTTTTCCTTGGCCAGGTGCTGGAGCTGCGCGCCCGTGAAAAGACCGGATCGGCAATCCGCGCCTTGCTCGATCTCGCGCCGAAGACTGCGCGGCTGATCGCCGCCGACGGTTCCGAAAGCGATGTGTCGCTCGACGCGGTCAAGGCCGGCGATCGCCTGCGCATCCGCCCCGGCGACGCGGTGCCGGTCGACGGCATCGTGTTGGAAGGCCGTTCCTCGATAGACGAATCGATGATTACCGGTGAGCCGCTGCCGGTCGAAAAGACTGAAGGCGATGCCCTGACCGGCGGCACGCTCAATAAGAACGGTTCGCTGATCATGCGCGCCGAGCGGATCGGCTCCGAGACGACCCTGGCGCGCATCGTCGAGCTCGTCGCCAAGGCGCAACGCTCGCGCGCCCCGATTCAAGGGTTGGCCGATCGCGTTTCTTTCTACTTTGTCCCGGCGGTCGTCCTTGTCGCGATTGCTGCTTTCATCGCCTGGGCTGTGTTTGGACCCGAGCCCAGCCTGATCTTTGCCATCGTCTCGGCGGTGTCGGTGCTGATCATCGCTTGTCCCTGTGCGCTCGGCCTCGCCACGCCGATGTCGATCATGACCGCCACCGGGCGCGGGGCGCACGCCGGCGTGCTGATCAAGGAAGCCGCAGCACTCGAACGCTTCGCCTCCGTCGACACGCTGATCGTCGACAAGACGGGTACGTTGACCGAAGGCCGGCCGAAACTGACCGATGTCGTTGCAGCCAAAGGCTTTTCCGAGGACGAATTGCTGGCACTTGCCGCAGGCCTGGAGAAGGGCTCGGAGCATCCACTGGCCGAAGCCATCGTCGAAGGCGCCGCCATGCGCGGCGTGACCGTCGCCGATGCCAGCGGCTTCGAGGCGGTCACGGGCAAGGGCGTTTCCGGCACCGTGTCGGGAAAAAAGGTCGCGCTCGGCAATGCCGCCATGATGGCCGATCTCGGTATCGACATCGCATCCATCTCGGCCCAGGCCGAGACGCTGCAGACAGAAGGCAAGACGGCGATGTTCGTTGCCGTCGGCAAGAAACTGGCCGGCATCGTCGTTGTCGCCGACCCGGTCAAGGCGACCACCGCCGAGGCGATCAGGGCGCTGCATGACAGTGGTTTGAGGATCATCATGGCGACCGGCGACAATGAACGCACGGCCAACGCGATCGCCAGAAGACTCGGCATCGATGAGGTTCGCGCCGGCCTGTTGCCGGAACAGAAGGCAGCCCTCGTCGAGGAACTGCGCAGAAAAGGCGCGGGCGTTGCCATGGCCGGCGACGGCGTCAACGACGCGCCCGCGCTTGCCGCCGCCGATGTCGGCATCGCCATGGGCACAGGCGCCGATGTCGCGGTCGAAAGCGCCGGCATCACACTGGTCAAGGGCGACCTCAACAGCATCGTCCGCGCCCGCACACTGGCCCAGGCAACGATCCGCAACATCCGCCAGAACCTGTTCTTCGCCTTCCTCTACAACGTGCTTGGCGTGCCGGTCGCCGCCGGCGTGCTCTATCCGCTCACCGGCACGCTTTTGTCGCCGATGCTGGCGGCGGCGGCGATGAGCCTGTCCTCGGTGTCGGTGATATCAAACGCTCTGCGGCTGAGAACATTGAAACTCTGATCAAAGCCCCCAAATACGAAACCCACCCAACAGGAGACCATGAATGACCTTGGCTAAAAAACTCGTGCTTTTGCTGATGGCGGCCGGAATGCTGCTTGCCGTCTTCCTCGAAAGCGTCCCGGCGCAGAGCGAAGAGATGAAACACGACATGGGCGCCATGGCGACGGACGCGACCAGTCCTTCGACCGAAGGCTACAAAGCGGCGATGGACAAGATGCATGCCGACATGATGGCGTCAGAGTACACCGGCAATGCCGACGTCGATTTCGTCAAGGGCATGATCCCGCACCATCAGGGTGCCATCGACATGGCAAAGGTCGAGCTTGCCAATGGCAAGGACCCGGAAATCCGCAAGCTCGCCGAAGGCGTCATCGCCGCGCAGGAAGCCGAGATCAAGCAGTTGCAGGATTGGCTCGCCGCCCATCCGGTGAAGTAAGCTTCAGGCAATCGCCAAGGCGGCGAGAAGTCCTCTGGATTTCTCGCCCAGCCTGTGATGCGATCGGGCCCCCAATTGGAGGCCCGCCATGCCATCGACCATCAGAACCACCACGCTGCCCTCGGGTGAAGCCGTTCAGGTGCTTGGTCAGGGGACATGGAAGATGGGCGAGGCTATCGGCCGCCGTACCGATGAGGTGAATGCTCTCAAGCTCGGCCTCGACCTCGGCATCACGCTGATCGACACCGCTGAAATGTATGCCAGCGGCGGCGCCGAGGAGGTGGTGGCCGAGGCTATTGCCGGGCGCCGCGACGAGACCTTCCTGGTCTCGAAAGTTCTACCATCAAACGCTTCGCGCGCGGGCGTGCAGCGCGCCTGCGAGAACAGCCTGAAACGCCTGCGCACCGACCGCATCGATCTCTATTTGCTGCATTGGCCCGGCAGCGTGCCGCTGACGGAAACGGTCGCGGCCTTCGAGACCCTGAAAAAGGCCGGCAAGATCCGCCACTGGGGCGTCAGCAATTTCGACGCCGACGAGATGGAAGAGCTGGTCGGCTTGCCCGACGGCGGTAACGTCCAGACCAACCAGGTGCTCTACAATCTGGTCCGGCGTGGCCTCGAATTCGATCTGGCGCCCTGGAGCCGACAGCGCGGCATTCCCTTGATGGCCTATTCGCCGGTCGAGCAGGGCGCGTTGGCGCGCAACGCCAGGCTCGACGCCGTTGCCGCCCGCCACAATGCGACCCCGGCGCAAATCGCTTTGGCCTGGGTGATGCATCAGGAGGGCGTCATCGCCATTCCCAAGGCAAGCAGCCAGGAACATGTCCGCCAGAATGTCGCGGCGCTGGACATAATGCTTACAGCGAAAGACCTCGCCGATCTCGACCGCGCCTTCCCGCCGCCGACACGCAAGCGCGGCCTGGAGATGATCTAGGCATAACCGTCGCGCAGAGACGTGACCTTGATGTCTCCGATCTTGTGGACCGTGTGACGCGGCGCGGCTGAGATTCGTTCCAACGCTTGCTCTCTTCTTTCCACCGCAAATTCCGGATTGAGTTTTTCACTTCAGGCGGCTGACTTATCGAATCTCGGTTTTCAGCTTTTCAAAGGCGTCCCGGACATATCCTGCCAGCGGATGCCTGGCGTTTTGCTGCTGCCATGTTTCGACAGCCAGGCGCAGCGCGACGATTGCCACCAAGGAGACCAGTCGCAGACTGTCGCGCGCCTGGTCTGGCCGCAACTCGCGTAAACCGTCGAAAATGGCTTGCTCGAACTGCAGGTAGCCGGTGTGCCTGCGCGAGCGCAGCGTCTTGCTTTCCCGCATGACCTTTGCTGTCGCCATCATTTCCGATCCCAGCAAGCTGCCGACAAGATTGAGCAATGCGCCGCGGGCGATGTCGATCGCCGCTCCGGTGGGCGGCTCGGCGAGGATCGACGCTTTGACCATGCTTGCGTAGTTGCCCAGATTCGCAAACAGAACCTCGTCCTTGCTCTCGAAATAGTGGAAGAACGTCCGGCGCGAGATGCCTGCGGCCGCGGCTATCTCGTCAAGCGTGGTCGCGTCATAGCCATTGGCCAGGAAAGCCTTCAGGCCGGCTTCGGCGATGCGGTTGGCCGTTTCTCGCCGCTTCCGCTCGCGCAGGCCCTCTGGTTTTGGCGCATCGGTCATGGAGCGTTCCTGTCATGAACGTTCCTCAAATGCGACAAGAAATTTGGTGCACGTTCAAGCCTCGTCGTCACGCCTTGCCATAATAGCGCCATCAATTTATTGCACTGAGTGCAAATATTGACGCTCCCCAACACGCCCGCAAGGCGAACCCAGACAGAGGCATCCATGGCAGCTTGCTTGCGTTTCCGTCGCGAGGCTCACATCAGTCATGGCCCGGTCGATCCGAGAGCGTGCCGCGCGGACCACCGCATAACACGGCCGTTTGTGCTGGTCTTGAGCATGCTCGCGGTCGGCTGCGCGTCCGCGCCCCTGGATCAGGTAGGCTCACTGCAATCCTATGACGAGTTGAAACCGTCGGACGGTTTGTTAGCCCGCTCACTAATGCGGGTGAGCAGGGACGACGTGCTTGCAGCAAAAACCGTTCGAATCATTCCAACGGGCTTTTCGCAGCCCGCCGCCGGAAAATCGACACTGACACCGGCCCAGCGCGGCCTGATCGCGAATGCCGTCGACAGGACCGTCTGCTCCGGCCTGAGCCGGCGCTTTCAACTGGTCGCCCTGACCGAGCCGGCCGACCTGACGGTCCACGCGATGGTAACGCGTGTGGCGCCGACGAATGCGTTGGCGGCAGGCGTTTCGAAAGTCGCGTCCACGGCGGTTTCCGTCGCGCTGCCCGGCATGCACATTCCGGTTCCGCGCCTGCCGATCGGATTGGGCAGCCTGTCGCTTGAAGCCGAAGCGATTGGTGACAACGGCAAGCAGGCGGCAGCCATGATCTGGGGACGTGGCGCGAACGCCCTGCTGGATTCCGGCCGGGTCGCCCGAGAGGGCGATGCCTACAACCTGGCGGCGAAGTTCGGGGACGATTTTAGCAAGCTCCTGGTCACCGGCAAGACGCCGTTCGGCAAACTGCCGTCACTCCCCACCAGGGCGGAGCTGCGCGCCATGTTCGGCGGCGAACCCAAATACCCGGCCTGTAAGGCATTCGGCAAATCGCTCGGCCTGGTCGGCTTCCTCGGCGATCGGATGGGATTGCCGCCGGCCTGGATCGACAAGGGAGCCGCGGTGCGCAACGACTGAGGCGGTCACGCAAGTGCAGAAAAAGTCCCCAATGCCGCTTTCCGCGAAGGCTTTTCAACAGGGCAGAAGGATGCGCTTCCTTTGGCTGGTTGCCCCGGTCGTCCTGGCGCCGGCCCTGTTTGCGGAGAGTGGGTGGCCGCAAGGCAGCACCTGTCGCGAAATGCTGGAATTTCTGGGCACCGTACTGATCCTCATCTGTATCGGCGGTCGCTGCTGGGCATCGCTGTATGTTGGCGGACGCAAGAACCGGGAACTCGTTACGACCGGGCCCTATGCCTATACGCGCAACCCCCTCTATTTCTTCTCGGCCCTTGGACTGGCTGGCGTCGGGCTGACATTCGGGTCGTTGATCGTTTCGGCGTTTCTCTTTGCCTTCACCTATCTGGTCTTTTCCTATGTCGCGACGCGCGAAGCGATCGCGCTGGACACGATCTTTGGCGAGGCCTATCGGTGCTATTGTCGAAGCGTGCCGGCCTTCTTTCCTCGTCTGCGGCGCGATTACGACGACGTCTTGGACCCGTCGCCCGTCACGTTCGACTCGGTGGCGCTGAGGCGGACCGCCATCGACAGCTCTTACTTCCTTGTGGCGATACTGGCGGTCGAATTGCTCGGCTGGCTCCAGTCGGCAGGAGTGGTGACGCCGATGTTCCGATTGTTCTGATTACCGGCCCGCCAGCCCCTTCAGCCGGTAAAGTGCTTCCAGCGCCTCCCTTGGCGTCATCTCGTCAGGATTGATCTCGCCCAGCGCCGCGCCCAGCGCGTCGTTCTTCGCCGGCTTGGGCGCTTCCCGCTTCACCGCCACCGAAAACAGCGGCAGGTCGTCCACCAGCCGGTTGGTCTTGCCTGAGACCTCGCCTTCTTCGAGCTGGTGCAGCACTTCCTTGGCCCTGTCGACCACCGCCTCCGGCAGGCCGGCCAGCCGCGCTACCTGCACGCCGTAGGAGCGGTCGGCCGCACCCTTGCCGACCTCGTGCAGGAAGACGACGTCGTTTTCCCATTCCTTGACCCGCATGGTGACGTTGTGCAATCGCGCCAGCTTGCCGGCGAGCGACGTCATCTCGTGGAAATGGGTGGCGAAGATTGCCCGGCAGCGGTTTTTCTCGTGCAGGTATTCGACCGCCGCCCAAGCGATCGACAGGCCGTCGAAGGTGGCGGTGCCGCGGCCGATCTCGTCGAGGATCACCAGTGCGCGCTCGCCGGCCTGGTTCAGGATCGCCGCCGTCTCGACCATCTCGACCATGAAGGTCGAGCGGCCGCGCGCCAAATCGTCCGAGGCGCCGACACGCGAGAACAGCCGGTCGACGACGCCGATATGGGCCGATGCCGCTGGCACGAACGAGCCGGTCTGGGCCAGGATGGCGATCAGTGCGTTCTGCCGCAGGAACGTCGACTTGCCGCCCATGTTCGGGCCGGTCAGAAGCCAGATCGCGCCGTTCCTGGCGCTGCCTTCTGGCGACAGGTCGCAATCATTGGCGACGAACGGGCCGTCGCCGGAGCGGCGCAAAGCCTGCTCGACCACCGGATGCCGCCCGCCAGCAATCTCGAAGGCAAGGCTGGAATCCACCACCGGCCGGCACCAGGCTTCGCTTTCCGACAAAAGCGCGAGCGCCGCCGACACGTCGAGCACGGCCAGCGCATCGGCCCCAGTGCGGATCTTTTCTGCCTCGCCGACCGCTTCCGCCGTCAGCGTTTCGAAGGCGGCCAACTCGATGCTGAGCGCCCGGTCAGCGGCATTGGCGATCTTGGTCTCGAGTTCGGCAAGTTCGGTCGTGGTGAAACGCATGGCGTTGGCCATGGTCTGGCGGTGGATGAAACGCGCCTTGGCGCCGTCGCTGCCGGTCATGATCGCATGGTGGTTGACGGTCACCTCGATGTAGTAGCCGAGCACATTGTTGTGCCGGATCTTCAGCGAGCGGATGCCGGTCTCGTCGATCAGCGAGCGCTCCAGCCCGGCGATCACCTTTCGCGACTCATCGCGCAGCGCCCGCATCTCGTCGAGTTCGGCGTGATAGCCGCCGCGAACGAAGCCGCCGTCGCGCTTGAGCAGCGGCAGTTCCTCGCCAAGCGCCTGCGTCAAATGCTGGGCCAGCGCCTGAGGCAGCGCATGGATGGCGGCGAGTGCGGCCGCGAGTTCCAGGGGCAGGGCGGTCGCGGCAAAGATTTCGGCGATCGCGCCTGCCGCCTCGAAACCGGCGCGCAGCGCGCCGAGATCGCGCGGGCCGCCGCGGTTGAGCGCCAGCCTGGACAGCGCGCGCGGCATGTCGGCGACGCTCTTCAGGCTCGACCGTACCGCCTGGCACAGCCGCGTCTCGGACCGGAAGAACGATACCGAATCCAGTCTGGCGCCGATCGCGGCCGGGTCGGTCAGAGGCGCCATCAGCCTGTCGGCAAGCAGCCTTGCACCGCCGCCCGTCACCGTGCGATCGATCGCCTTGAACAGCGACCCCTCGCGGCTGCCCGACAGCGTGCGCAGCAGTTCGAGGTTGCCGCGCGTCGCCGGATCGATGAACAGGGTCGAACCCTGCTCCTCGCGCTCGGGCCGCGACAGCGGTGGCCGCTCGGCCTTCTGCGTCTTCTCGACATAGGCGATGGCGCCTGAGATCGCCGACAGCTCGGCGCGCGAAAAGGCACCGAAGCTGTCCGGCGTCGCCACGTCGAAGAAGCGAGCGATGCGCCCGGTGGCCGAGGCCGAATCGAACAGCGACGGCGGCTGAGGGCTGGCGACCCGGCCGAGCACGTCGAACACCGGCTTCAGCTCCGGATCATGGAACACCGGCTCGGCGACGATCAGCTCGCGCGGATCGACACGGAAGATGTCGGCCAGCAGCCGGTCGGCGGTTGTGTCGGTGACGCGGAAGGCGCCAGTCGAGATGTCGATCCAGGCCAGCGCAAAGGCATGATCGCTACCGCCACCCTTCACCCGCCCCAGCGCCATCAGAAAACTCGATTCCGAGGGCGCCAGCAATTTGTCCTCGGTGATGGTGCCCGGCGTCACCAGCCGCACCACGTCGCGGCGCACCACCGATTTGCCGCCGCGTTTCTTCGCCTCGGCCGGATCCTCGATCTGCTCGCAGACGGCAACGCGAAAACCCTGGCCGATCAGCTTCTGCAGATAGTCGTCGGCCGCATGCACCGGCACGCCGCACATCGGAATGTCGAGCCCTTGGTACTTGCCGCGCTTGGTCAGCACGATGCCCAGCGCCCGGCTCGCCTTCTCGGCATCGTCGAAGAACAGCTCGTAGAAATCGCCCATGCGATAGAACAGCAGCGAGTCCGGGTTCGCCGCCTTGATCTCGATGAACTGCTCTATCATCGGCGTGGCGCCGGCGTGGGCGGTGGGCACCGGTGTCATCGCAGCGGGGGCGTCCGGCTCGTTCGGGCTGTGCATGTTCATGCGCTGCACGCTAGCAGATGTGATCGCGCGGTTTAATGCCGGGGCTTCGAAAAGCAGGGGACGACCGGGCTACCGGGTGTTCGCAATTTCCTGGACGATCCGCGATTCCCAAGCGCTGGCGGTTTACACGCGGCGGCGCGTGGTCTTAATTCGAATCGAAACAAAGCACCCGCCTCAACGAGGTGCTGCACCGGCGAGGAAATCAAGAACATCATGGCCAGGAAAACCGAGAACAACGGTCCGTCCGTCAGCGCGCAGGAAGCGCTCGAATTCCACGCCATGGGCCGCCCCGGCAAGCTGGAAGTCGTCGCCACCAAGCCGATGGCAACGCAACGCGATCTGAGTCTCGCCTATTCGCCTGGTGTCGCGGTTCCGGTTCTGGCCATCGCCGAGGACCCCAGCCGCGCCTTCGACTACACGACACGCGGCAACATGGTCGCCGTCATCTCCAACGGCACCGCGATCCTTGGCCTCGGCAATCTCGGCGCGTTGGCTTCCAAGCCGGTGATGGAAGGCAAGGCAGTGCTGTTCAAGCGCTTCGCCGATGTCGATTCCATCGATCTCGAGGTCGATACCGAGGACGCCGAGGAGTTCATCAACTGCGTGCGGTTCCTCGGCCCGTCCTTCGGCGGCATCAATCTCGAGGACATCAAGGCGCCTGAGTGTTTCATCATCGAGCAGCGGCTGCGCGAATTGATGGACATCCCGGTCTTCCATGACGACCAGCACGGCACCGCCATCATCTCGTCCGCCGGCCTGATCAACGCGCTGGAGGTCACCGGCCGCGACATGAAGACGACGAAGATGGTCTGCAACGGCGCCGGTGCCGCCGGCATCGCTTGCATCGAATTGATGAAGGCGATGGGCTTCACGCCCGAAAACATCATTCTGTGCGACACCAAGGGCGTGGTCTTTCAAGGCCGTACCGAAGGCATGAACCAGTGGAAATCGGCGCATGCGGTCAAGACCGAGGCGCGTAGCCTCGCCGAGGCGCTCGACGGCGCCGATGTCTTCCTTGGTCTTTCCGCCAAGGGTGCGCTGACCACCGCAATGTTGAAGTCTATGGCCAAGAACCCGATCATTTTCGCCATGGCCAATCCCGACCCGGAGATCACGCCGGAGGAAGTGGCCGAGATCCGCACCGACGCCATCATGGCAACCGGGCGTTCTGACTATCCTAACCAGGTCAACAACGTGCTCGGCTTCCCCTACATCTTCCGCGGTGCGCTGGATGTCAGGGCCACCACCATCAATGACGACATGAAGATCGCCGCCGCCCAGGCGCTGGCAGCACTTGCGCGCCAGGACGTGCCCGACGACGTCGCCGCCGCCTATCAGGGCAATCGGCCGAAATTCGGGCCCAACTACATCATTCCGGTGCCATTCGACCCTCGCCTGATCTCGGCCATCCCGATCGCGGTGGCCAAGGCGGCGATGGATAGCGGCGTCGCCCGCAAGCCCATCCTTGACCTTGACCGCTACGCGCAGGAACTGTCCGCCCGCCGCGACCCGATCGCCTCGACCCTGCAGCGCATCTACGACCGCGTACGCCGCCAGCCCAAGCGCATCGTCTTTGCCGAGGGCGAGGAGGAGCAGGTCATGCGCGCCGCGGTCTCCTATGTGAACCAGCGGCTCGGCACCGCCATCCTGCTCGGCCGCGACGACGTCATCAAGGAAAACGCCAGGCACGCCGGCATCGACCTCAACAAGCAAGGCATCGAGATCATCAACGCCCGGCTGTCGCGCCGCAACGGCATCTACACCGATTATCTCTACGAGCGCATGCAGCGCAAAGGCTTCCTGTTCCGCGACTGCCAGCGGCTGATCAACAACGACCGCAACCACTTCGCCGCCTGCATGGTGGCGCTAGGCGACGCCGACGGCATCGTCACCGGCGTCACCCGCAACTATTCCACCGCGCTTGACGACATTCGCCGCGTCATCGACGCCAAGCCCGGCCACCGCGTCATCGGCGTCTCGATCGTGCTCGCGCGGGGTAAAACGGTCCTCGTCGCCGACACCGCCGTGCACGACATGCCGAACGCCGAGCAGATCGCCGACATCGCCGAGGAGGCCGCAGGCTTTGCGCGCCGCATGGGCTACGAGCCGAGGCTCGCCATGCTCGCCTACTCGACCTTCGGCCATCCGCAGGGCGAGCGCTCTGAACGCGTCCAGGAAGCGGTGCGCATCCTCGACAAGCGCCGCGTCGATTTCGAATATGACGGCGAAATGGCCGCCGACGTCGCCCTCAACGCCCGCGCCATGGCGCAATATCCGTTCATCCGGCTCACCGGTCCGGCCAATGTGCTGATCATGCCGGCGTTCCACTCGGCCTCGATCTCGACCAAGATGCTGCAGGAACTCGGTGGCTCAACGGTGATCGGCCCGCTGCTCGTCGGGCTGAACAAGCCGGTGCAGATCGTGTCGCTGAACGCCAAGGACAGCGACATCGTCAACATGGCGGCGATCGCGGCTTATACGGCGGGGGCTTGAGGAGGCGGTCAAAAATCTAGTATTCGGCTATCGTTAACCAGAGGGGATCTTTGCTAGATTTCAATTCGTCTAAGATAGCTTGCATTCTAGGGGCATGGGATCGTACCGGTGCATATACGTTTCCCTCGTCTCCTTTGAAACTAGTCAAAAGACCCTCTGTGATCATGGTGCTTAAGATTTTCCTAGAAAGATTTTTTGTTCCGATCATTCCCAAGCCCCGAAGCAGGGCCTCTTCTTTACGGCCGCTCCCCTTTTGGAAAAAGGTCTTACGAATTATTGTGATTAGAATTTCATGCGATGGTTGAAGGCCAATCTTCCGTATACGAGAGATGCTCTCAACAGAATCAAACTGCTCTGCGTCTAAGGACGAAATCCATTTAGGTAGTCCTGCAGCGGATGCAATGCCGCTCACCTTTGGAGTCGCGCAGTTCGATAAGACTACGTTAGTCGCTTTCTTTGCTGGAAGCGCAAGCTCACCTATGTATGAGTTTGTAATGGCTAAGTTTCTGAGTTCGCGTTCGAAAAGAGGAAAGTAGAGGAAGTCGCCGTGGTCAATTTTGAGGCCGCCAAAATCCATTGCTGATCCATCTGTTTCGCGGCTAAGTGAAGATACTAAATCGCTCGCTAGAACCATATTCCCCAGCTGTGCAAATCGCTCTGCCAAAGAAAGCCTCATCTTGGCGGTGGAGGTGTTATCCAAAGCCAGAACGCGCTGGCCTAGATCGTCTAAAGCATTGTGCCATTTTGCTGCGGAGACCATGCCTATGTCCGTCTCCGTGCCGATGCAGATCCGGGCAACGTCCTTGGCTCTAAGTCCGTCCAAAATATAAACGTCGACAAACTGTCGATCATTTGTCTCAGCACTGACGCGCCCTAGGTGTGAGCTTTCAGAGGGTTGTCCATTCGGACCGGACCGAGGAGACTGGAGTTACCAAGCTGCAGCACTCACCGGAGGGT